>CAYPWQ010000271.1:0-1514 GCA_964414495.1 uncultured Oscillospiraceae bacterium | reverse complement strand
CCCCGCAGAGGTGGAGCTGATGAGCCAGCCGGAGAGCAGAGGCGTGATGATCTGCGCCGCCATGGAGGAGGTGTAGTAATACCCGGTGTAGCGCCCCACGTCCCCCGCACGGCTCATTTCCACCACCATGGGGAAGGAGTTCACATTGATGGAGGCCCAGCCCACGCCCACCAGAGCGAAGATCACATACATCAGCACGGAGGGCTGCCGGATCAGCATGGCCAGAGCATAGCACGCGGTCATCAGCGCCACGCCGAAGAGGGTCATCTTCTTGCGGCCAAAGCGCCCGGTCAGCATGCCCAGCGGCACGAAGCTGATGATGGCCACCACCGTGGCCGCCATGAGATAGCCGCTGGAGGCGGAGAGATCCACGCCCCAGATGGCCACACAGTAGCGGGAGAAGGCGGTGGTGACGGCATTATAGGCGGCATACCAGAGGAAAACGGAGAGCAGGATCAGCAGCAGGCTGCGCCGAACATCCCGGGGCATGGCGGCGGATGCGCCGTTGGCGGACTCTTCCTCCTCTTCCTCCTGCAGGCCTGCGGACGCCACGGCGTCGTTTTCCTTCACCGTCAGCACCATGATGATGACGGAGGTGAGCATGAAGGCGGCGATGACGAGGAAAATACCGGTGAAGGACTGGCCCTGCACATAGCCGCTGGAGCCGTCAGGCAGCTTTTCGCTTTTCAGCATCAGCATCATCATGAGCGTGGCGAAAATGCCGCCGATATAGCCCACGAGGTTGATGATGGCGTTGCCCTTGGAGCGGAGAGGCTTGGGCGTCACGTCCGGCATATAGGCCACGGCGGGCGCGCGATAGACGCTCATGACCACCAGCAGCAGCAGCAGCACCACGATGAAGCCGGGGAAGTTGAGCTGCCGCTCCATCAGAGCCAGCACCACCAGCAGCGCGGAGGAGGCCACCGTGCCGAACAGCACATAGGGCGTGCGGCGGCCAAGGCGGGTGCGCGTCCGGTCGGACAGAGAGCCGAAGAAGGGCAGCATGAACAGAGCCAGCACATTGTCGAGCGACATGATGCAGTTGGCCCAGAAGGTGGGCATCTGGAACTCACTTTCCAGAATGTAGGGGATGACCTGATCGTAAAACTGCCAGAAACAGAGAATGGACATGAAGGAAAGACCGATGAGCACGGTCTGCTTGACGTTGAGCTTCATCAGAAAGCGCCGTCCTTTCGTCGATGGTTTGGGGAGATCGTCTTATTATGACACGGGGCGGCGGCATTCGTCAAGCGGGGCTTGTCAGGCGGAGACGCGGGGATATACGATCAAAAAACGACAGAGGACGCATGGCGCTTGCCATGCGCCCACTTTAATATAGGAGCGTTTCAGCTGTTGTCCCGCCGGATGGGGCGGCGGAGGAGGGAAAAGCCCCGACGGGGGCGGAGATAGCTGCGCCCCAGAATGGGGCGGGTGGAGGCGGTGACAGCGATCACCAGCACCGCGCCGCCGGCGAAGCCCCACCAGCCCAGCAGCGCCGCAGCGGCGAGCAGCAG
>CAYPWQ010000270.1:0-1528 GCA_964414495.1 uncultured Oscillospiraceae bacterium | reverse complement strand
ACCGCTGCTGCTGCGGTGGGTGGTCTCGACCCTGGCGGTGAGAGCACTGGAGCCGCCGTCTGCCGAGCCGCTGAGTGCCATGTCCATGCCGGCCTTTTTCAGATAGCAGTCCCCCGCCGCTGTGCGGTACAGGGCATAGAGCGACGCGGTCAGCTGCTCTCCGGCGGCGCCCTCCCAATAGAGGGTCTCGCCGCCGTCGTCGCTGGACTGATAGGCGGTGAAGGGCTGCCCGCCGAAGTCGGCGGCGGTGGGCTCGTGGTCAAAGCGCCGGAAGCTGCCGTCCTCCGCGATGCCCGTCACGTCATACAGCAGCGTGCCCCGCAGACTGGTGCGCTCGCTCCTGTCGTCGGTGATGTGGACGTTGGTGCTGCATTCGGTGAAGTGGGGGTCGTGCCCGCTGCGGGCCTGCTCCTCGTCCGCGATGTAGAGCATGGCATAGCCGGGGACGGCCTCGCAGCGGAGGGTGAAGTCCGCCTCGTCCAGCGCGGCGGGGATGGCGTTTGGCCGGAGAGTCAGCTGCCCGCCGCTGACAGAGACCTCCTCGCTGACGGCGCGGGCGGCATCCCACTCCGCCTGCGTCTGCACAGTGGCGTAATAGCCAATCAGCACATCGCCGTCCTCCGCGCCGCCGCTCTCCTGCGCAAGAGAGACGCAGCCCATCAGCCCCAGCGTCAGCGCCAGCGCCGGCAGCAGGGTAAATATGCGGGAAAAAGTCCGTTTCATTCGCTTTCCTCCTCGTCGTTCAGCTCTCCGTCGCAGCGGAGGATGTCCCCCACCTGACAGCCCAGATGACAGCAGATGCGGTTCAGGGTGTCGAAGCGCACGCCCTTGGCCTTGCCGCTGCGGAGAATGGAGAGGTTGGCCTCGGTAATGTGAACCTGTTGACATAATTCTTTCGCGGTGATGCCCTTTTTCTTCAGCTCCCGGTCCAGTTCCACAATGATCCCCATGGCGCACCTCTCAGATGAACAGGTCGTTTTCCTGCTTCAGCGCCCGCCGGTCGGCCAGAGCGCGGCTGGCAAACAGCATCAGCAGGGAAAACGCGATGGAGAACACGGGAAGGCTCAGCCGCACATGGCCGCCGCCGTCGAGGGTCAGCAGCGTCAGGAGATCACCGAAGGCCAGCGCCGCCAGCAGCGCCGTCACTGCCGCACGGCAGAAGGCGGCGAGAGAGCGCGCCAGCGCCACGGCATCCTCGCCGTAGGGGTCCCGCCCCAGCAGACGCAGCAGCGACGCACCCATCAGGGCGATCCAGCCGTCCAGCAGCAGGGCGAGGGCGGAGAGCAGCGGCTCCAGCAGAGCGCCCGGAGAGGGCGAGGCGCTCTCATTGAGGAAAACCGTATGAGAGGAAAGGACGCCGCTCCATTGGGCGGCGCAGGCAAACAGCTCCGGCAGAGGATCGGCAAAGGCAAAGCCCACGCACACCGCCGCCGTGAGCCGCAGTGCCAGGATCAGCGCCCGGGTCAGGGACGCTTCGCCCTCCGCTGCCCGATCCATCAGCCGCAGCGCCAGATACAGCAGCAAAAAG
>CAYPWQ010000269.1:0-1543 GCA_964414495.1 uncultured Oscillospiraceae bacterium | reverse complement strand
GGAATAGCGGACGACATTCCCCTCCCGCAGCAGATAGCACCAGCAGTTGTGGCGCGCATCGTAATAGCGCTTCTTCATCTCCTCGATGCGACCGCGGGCCTCGTCCTCGCTCTCCACCCGCCAGATATGGCTGATGAAGCGGGAGCGCTTTTCCGTAAATTCACTTTCCGCCGCCTCAAACGGCACCTGATATTCCTGCACGGCAGCTCTCCCCTTTTTATTCCCAGTCTTCCTTGGGAGGGGCCCAGCCCTCCACATGCTCCTTCACCATGCCCAACACCTTGGGCGTGCAGACGGCCACCACGTCCACCGTCTCGCCGTATTCCACGCTCTCCACCTTGGCCTCGCGGTAGAGCATGTCCAGCCACCCGGCCTTGTCATAGGGCAGATGGATCGTGACCCGGCGGGTACCCTTATCCAGCTTTTCATCCAGCTTCTTCAGCAGCGCATCCACGCCCGCGCCGGTCTTTGCCGAGAGGCAGACCACGTTCTCACCGTGGGGCAGCAGCTCCGCCGAGACCAGATCCGCCTTGTTGTACACGTCGATGCGGGGCAGCTGCTGCGCCCCCAGTTCCGCGATGAGCTCCTCCACCACGCGCACCTGCTGCTCCCACTCAGGGTTGGACACGTCGATGACGTGCAGCAGCAGATCCGCGTATTCCAGCTCCTCCAGCGTGGCCTTGAATGCCTCCACCAGCTGATGGGGGAGCTTGCGGATAAAGCCCACGGTGTCGGAGATGACGATATCCAACGTGTCGCTGACGGTGAGCAGGCGGCTGGTAGTGTCGAGGGTATCGAACAGACGGTTGTTGGCGGGGATGCCTGCATCCGTCAGCTGATTGAGCAGCGTCGATTTGCCCGCGTTGGTATAGCCCACGATGGCCACCACGGGGATGTCGTTTTTCATGCGGCGCTGACGCTGGGTGCCGCGGACGCGGCGCACCTCGTCCAGCTCCTCCTTCAGCTTGTCGATCTTGCGGTGGATGTGACGTCGGTCGGTCTCCAGCTGGGTCTCGCCGGGGCCCTTGGAGCCGATGGGCCCCTTGCCGCTGGTGCCGGCCTGCCGCTCCAGATGCGTCCACATGCCGGTGAGCCGGGGCAGCAGATACTGATACTGCGCCAGCTCCACCTGCAGGCGGCCCTCCTTGGTGCGGGCGCGCTGGGCGAAAATATCCAAAATCAGGCCGCTGCGATCCAGCACCTGCACCTTGCACTCCTCTGTCAGCACCCGCATCTGGGAGGGGGAAAGATCGTTGTCGAAGATGACCATGCTGGCCCCCTCCGCGGCGATGAGGTCGCGGATCTCCGCCACCTTGCCCTCACCGATGAAGGTGCGGGGATTGGGGCTGGGCAGGGATTGCAGCACGGTGGCGATGGTCTCGCCCCCGGCGGTCTCCACCAGCGCCGCCAGCTCCTCCATGCTCTGCTCGTCCGCCTGCTCGCGGCGCGTCAGCTTGGGAGAGCTGAGACCTACCAGCACCACGCGGTCACGCTTTTTTTCCAGTGTCGTTTCGTTCATAATACCTCCTGCCGTCCCGCCCCG
>CAYPWQ010000268.1:0-1560 GCA_964414495.1 uncultured Oscillospiraceae bacterium | reverse complement strand
GTCCGCTCCACGGTGCTGGCCGGAAGCGGGCTCAGCTCCTCCGCCGCCTTCGAGGTGCTGACGGGCACGGTCTGCAATGAACTGTTCTGCGGCGGACGCTTCAGCGCGGTGGAGATCGCGCAGATCGGCCAGTGGGCGGAAAACGTCTATTTCGGCAAGCCCTGCGGGCTGCTGGATCAGATGGCCTGCGCCGTGGGCGGCATGGTGTTCATGGACTTTGCCGATCCCGCCGCCCCCGTGGTGGAGCGGCTGGATTTCGACTTTGCCGCAACGGGTCACGCGCTCTGCATCATCGACGTGGGCGCAGATCACGCCGGTATGACCGGCGAATACGCCTCCATCCCCCATGAGCTGAAGGCCCTGAGCGCACTGTTCGGCAAGTCTGTCCTGCGGGAGGTGCCGGAGGAGGAATTCTTCGCAAAGCTGCCGCAGATCCGCCATCAGGTTCCGGATCGCGCCATCCTGCGCGCCATCCA
Source organism: uncultured Oscillospiraceae bacterium (assembly GCA_964414495.1). Classification (GTDB taxonomy): domain Bacteria; phylum Bacillota; class Clostridia; order Oscillospirales; family Oscillospiraceae; genus RGIG5472. The sequence goes on along the minus strand of CAYPWQ010000268.1, from coordinate 1,084 downwards.
CTTCTATCAGGAGAACCGACGCGTGCGGGAGCAGGCTGCCGCGCTGCGGGCCAATGATTTCGATACCTTCCTCCGTCTGGTGCGGGAGTCCGGCCGCAGCTCCTGGATGTATGTACAGAATGTGATCCCCACCGGTGCGGTGGAGCATCAGGATATGGCGGTCGCCCTTGCGCTGTGCGACACGCTGCTGCAGGGCCGGGGCGCTTACCGCGTCCACGGCGGCGGCTTTGCCGGCACGGTGCAGGCCTTCGTCCCGAATGAGCTGCTTCCCGCCTTCCGCGGTGAGATCGAGCGGCTGCTGGGACAGGGCTGCTGCCATGTGCTGCAGATCCAGCCCCACGGCGGCCGCCGCGTAGACGGCGCGGGCCCGGACACGGCAGAGCGCTGAAAGGGAGAGCGGAACCCATGGCCATCACCATTGAGGCACATCCCTTCGGCGTCACGCGGGCCGGAGAGCCTGTGACCTGTTACCGTCTGGCGTCGCAGACGCTTCAGGCGGATATTCTGGACTACGGTGTCACCATCCAGTCCCTGCGCGTGAAGGATCGGGACGGGCAGTGGCGCGACGTGGCTCTTGGCTACGACACACTGGAGGAATACGAGACGCAGGACGGCTATCTGGGCGCCTGCGTGGGTCGGGTGTGCAACCGCATCGGCGGCGCAGCCTTCACGCTGAGCGGAAAGCGCTGGCCGCTGGCGCGCAACGACGGGCGCAACCATCTCCACGGCGGCAGGCGCGGCTTCGACAAATTCGTCTGGCGCGCAGAGGCCGGCGCGGACTTCGTGCGCTTTGCCCGCACCTCGCCGGACGGTGAGGAGGGCTATCCGGGCACCCTGCATGTGACCCTCACCTGCCGCGTGGCGGAGGGGATGCTGGAGCTGTGTTATGACGCGGCCAGCGAGCAGGACACGCTGTGCAGCCTGACCAATCACACCTACTGGAATCTCAACGGCGGCGGCTCGGTGCTGGAGCACACGCTGCGGGTGAACGCGGAGGCGTTTCTGGAAAACGACGACGAATGTCTGCCCACGGGTCAGCTCCTTGCCGTGGACGGCACACCCATGGATTTCCGCGCGGCAAAGC
>CAYPWQ010000267.1:0-1564 GCA_964414495.1 uncultured Oscillospiraceae bacterium | reverse complement strand
AGATGGACTGCACCGCCTGACGCAGCACGTCGTCGGCGATCTCAAAGGCGTTGGCAAAGGTGATCTTCTGATCGGTGGCGAACTTCAGCCGCTCGTTGGGAATGATGACGAGAGAGTCCACATTGTCCTTCAGCTCACCGATGCCCACCTCGGCAGCGCGCATGCGGCGCATACCCTCGAACTTGAAGGGCTTGGTCACCACGCCCACGGTGAGGATGCCCATTTCCTTGGCGATCTGGGCCACGATGGGCGCGCCGCCGGTGCCGGTGCCGCCGCCCATGCCGGCAGTGATAAAGACCATGTCGGTCCCCTCCAGCGCCTTGGCGATCTGGCTGCGGCTCTCCTCGGCCGCGCGGCGGCCCACATCGGGATCCGCGCCCGCGCCCTGACCGTGGGTCAGCTTTTCGCCCACCTGGATCTTATAGGTGGCGCTGGAAACGTTCAGCGCCTGCTTGTCCGTGTTGATGGCCACAAAATCGACGCCCTTGACGCCGGAGCGTACCATGCGGTTGACCACATTGTTGCCGCCGCCGCCCACGCCGATCACCTTGATATTCACCACAGTTTCCATGCCGGTCTCGATCCCAAATGCCATGGCCGCATCCTCCCATGCTACTATAAATTGAGACTGGGGACAGAATAACCCCAAGATAATGTTCCGATTGTTATTGTATAACGCTTTGCCTGTCAGGTCAAGCCTCACGCCGAGATTTCTTTTGCAGCGGAAGGCTTTTCCTGCTTTTTCGCGCCGCTTCGACCATCAGGGATAGAAATGCACCTCGCCGTCGCTGCGGAGCATGTCGATGGTGCCGGTCTCGTTGACCTCCAGCTTGCTGATGACGGACTCGAGGCTGCGGAGCTTATACTCATAATCTGCGCCCCAGGGCAGGCACACCGTAAAGCGCCCGGCGTACTCCATGGTCAGCATGTCGCTCTCGCCCAGGTGGATGGCCTGCACCTGATCCAGCAGCGCCTTCTTCTCCAGCTCCTGCAGCAGCCGCAGCAGCTCATCGAAGCGATAGCTGCTCTCCTCGTCCGTTTTTGCCTTTTTGCCCACGGCGGGCTCCAGCAGCTCCACGCCGTCGATGACGGCGTTGTCATATTCCGTGCTTCCGTCACGGCTCTCCATGATCTTGCCCTCGGCGTTCAGCACCCAGTCGCCCTCCGGCGTGATGAGGATGCCCGCCACGGGGCTCTCCTGCACCTCGATGACGAGGGTGGAGGGCAGCTCGCGATAGATCCGCACCTTGCGGATGTAGGGCAGGGTGCTGTACACCCGCTCGGAGACCCGATCCTTGTTCATGAGATACAGATTGTCGCCCAGCTCCAAGCCGGAGGCTTGCAGGATCTCCTGCTCGCTGTAATGCTCCACGCCCTCCACGCGGATGGTGCCGATGCGGAAAAAGAGGATCAGCGCCATGACCACCGCCGCCGTGACGAGAGCCAGCGAAACGAACTTTCGGATCAGGCTCCACCCGCCGAAGCGCTTTCGGTGTACGCCGCGCCGCCGCCTTGCCATGCTGCTGTCCCCTCCCTTCCGTTAGTCTTCCTGTCGTATCGTCGC
>CAYPWQ010000266.1:0-1568 GCA_964414495.1 uncultured Oscillospiraceae bacterium | reverse complement strand
TCCCTGCCGTGCCCGACATCTTCATCGTGGACACGGACATCGACGAGGGCACCATGCTGGTGCGCATGATGGAGGGTCTGGCCGTTGATGAGGATTGACATTCTGACCCTGTTCCCTGACTCTGTGGATGCCATGCTGAACGTGAGCATCCTGGGCCGGGCGCAGGCAAAGGGGCACATCGCCATAAAGACCCACCAGATCCGGGACTTCACCACCAACAAGCAGATGCAGGTGGACGACTATCCCTACGGCGGCGGGCGCGGCGCGGTGATGCAGGCCGATCCCCTCTACCGCTGCTGGCAGCACGTGGTGGACACTGCCGGCCCCGGCTATACCATGTATATGTCCCCCTGCGGCCGCACCTTTGACCAGCAGGTGGCGAAGGAGCTGTTCCGCGACCACGAGCATTTCATTCTGGTCTGCGGCCATTACGAGGGCGTGGATCAGCGCTTCATCGACGAGTGCGTGGACGAGGAGCTCTCCATCGGTGACTTCGTGCTGACCGGCGGCGAGATCCCGGCCATGGCCGTGGCGGACGCGCTCTGCCGCATGGCCCCCGGCGTACTGGCGGAGGAATGCTGCTTCACGGACGAGTCCCACTGGGACGGACTGCTGGAATATCCCCAGTATTCCCGGCCGGAGGAGTGGCACGGCCGGCGGGTTCCGGAGGTGCTGCTGAGCGGCCACCACGGGAACGTGGACAAATGGCGCAAAAAGGAGAGCTATATCCGCACCATGCTGCGCCGCCCGGATCTCTTTGCGAAATTCGATGAGAAAAAGCTCACCACCAAGGCCGAGCGCCGGCTTCTGGCCGAGGCAAAGGCGGAGTATCAGCAGCGTCTCGCCGCGCAGGAGGCCGCCCAGGACGCGCCGGAGGGCGAGCCTTCCCCCCAGTGACAGAAAAGAAAACGCCCGGAGCGGCTTGGCCGTTCCGGGCGTTTTTCCGCCGCCGCGCCGCCTTTTCCCGCGATGGGGAAAGATTTGTGAGAAATCAATAAAAAAGGCTTGCAATTCCTGCCGCGGCTTGTTATTCTGTCTTTAGTGGAAAAACATTTTTAGTGTCTTTTGTTCTCGTACAAAAGTTTGCAGGAGGAAAGCAGTATGGAAAAGCTGATGGATGCCATCGTCAAGCCCGCCGCTGCGCCGGGTCTGGAGCTGCGGCGCGTCCCTGTCCCCACCCCCGGCCCTGGCGAAGTGCTCATCAAGATCCACAAGACCGCCATCTGCGGCACGGACGTACACATCTATGACTGGAACGACTGGTCTGCCGCCCATGTGAAGCCCCCCATGACCATCGGCCACGAGTATGTGGGCGAGATCGCAGAGCTGGGCGCAGGCGTCACGGGCCTTGCCGTGGGGATGCGGGTCAGCGGCGAGGGGCACATCACCTGCGGCCACTGCCGCAACTGCCACAACGGCAACATCCAGTGGTGCAAGGACACCATGAGCGTGGGCGTGGATCGCAACGGCGCGTTTGCGGAATATCTCTGCATTCCGGCGAAAAACGTCATCACCATCGATCCCTCGCTGGATGAGGACGTGGTCTCCTTCTTCGATGCCCTGGGCAA
>CAYPWQ010000265.1:1034-1572 GCA_964414495.1 uncultured Oscillospiraceae bacterium | reverse complement strand
ACGCCGTTGGTGGTCAGGGTGAAGCGGAAACGCTTCCCCTTCTCCTGCTCAATGCTCCGGGCGTAGGCCACCAGATCCTTGACCACCTGGAAATTCATCAGCGGTTCGCCGCCGAAGAAGTCCACCTCCAGATTTTTCCGGGTGCCGGAATTTTCAATCAGGAAATCCAGCGCCCGCTTGCCCACCTCGAAGGACATCATTGCCCGCTCCCCATGGTACTTGCCCTGACTGGCGAAGCAGTAGGAGCAGTTTAAGTTGCAGGTGTGGGCGACGTGGAGGCACAGGGCCTTCACCACCCCGGCGGTCTTCTGCTTGAGCTGCCCCGCCATGGGCCCGAAGGTATCGGGGGCAAACAGCTTGCCCGCGTCCTTCAGGCTTTCCACCTGCCCATAGCATTCTTCCAGTTCCGCTTCGGTCAGGCTGGGATATTTCGACCCCATGGCCCGAAGCACTTCCTTCCGGCTATGGGTTTCAAACATGGCGATGATGTCATAGGCAACCTCGTCCACCACGTGCACCCCACCGGAGCATACGTCCA
>CAYPWQ010000265.1:0-1024 GCA_964414495.1 uncultured Oscillospiraceae bacterium | reverse complement strand
GATGTTATAGCCGCCCAGCTTATACTGATGAATCATAAGTTACTCCTTCTATCTATAAAAAAAGTCATTCCGAGCCAGTGCGCACACTGGCGTGGGAATCCGTTCTCCTTAAAAATGTCAATTATCTGAGCATCCTATGGGAATACGGATTGCCACACCAGTGACATCGGTCACTGGTTCGCAATGACAAGTTCTCGGCATCCTTGTGCAATTACTTGCTTTCCTTCGTGCTCTCACACTTCTGGTTGGCAATGCCGCAGCTGGTCTTGCAGGCGGACTGGCAGGAGGTCTGGCACTCGCCGCAGCCGCCGTTTTTGGCGCTGTCGCACAGGTTGCGGGTCTCGATGGTCTTGATGTGCTCCATGGTTTTCACCTTCCATATGCAGAATTCTTCCCGCTCACTTTACCATAACCGCTTGGAACTGTCAATCATATTTTTCATATTTTTCACGCAAATGGATTTTCGGCAGGGACAGGATTCTGCAAATTTCGCAATGTGCTTCCCTTATAATATTGTGGGATTGGAGGGACAAATGTGAATGTTGTGAACATGGAAGCCGGGCAGGCGGTGATGTGGCTCATCGGCGGCGTGCTCATCTATCTCGCCATCGCCAAAAATATGGAGCCGGCCCTGCTGCTGCCCATGGGCTTTGGCGCCATCCTCATGAATCTGCCCGGCTCCGGGGCGGCGGCGGTGCTCCGGCGGCTGTTCGAGCTGGGCATTGCGGAGTATGAGCTGTTTCCCCTGCTGCTGTTTCTCGGCATCGGGGCCATGATCGATTTTCAGCCCCTGCTGGCAAATCCAAAGCTGATGCTTTTCGGGGCGGCGGCCCAGTTCGGCATTTTCTTCACCCTGTGTCTCGCGTCCCTGCTGGGGTTTCCGCTGAAGGACGCGGCCTCTATTGCCGTCATCGGCGCGGCGGACGGCCCCACCTCCATCTATGTGGCTACGGTATTGGAAAGCCGTTATCTGCCCGCCATTCTGGTGGCCGCCTATTCCTACATGGCGCTGGTGCCCATCATC
>CAYPWQ010000264.1:0-1576 GCA_964414495.1 uncultured Oscillospiraceae bacterium | reverse complement strand
CATGACATAAGCTCTACGCATCGTGTTGCGTCCCTGCCCCGACAACTGAGCGGGAAAGATACCGAGCGGTGCCCAATGGCGTAACGATGAGCCCAGCCTGCGCACGCACTGTCTGGCGGCCCTGCCGCCCACGCATCATTTGCGGTATTGCTGCCGATACCGAGCGGTGTCCAAAGGTGTAACGATAGCAGACCAGCTTGCGCACGCATTGCCTGCCGCCGCTGCCGCCCACGCACCATTTGCGGTATTACTGCCGATACCGAGCGGTGCCCAATGGTGTAACGAATACAGAGCAGGTTGGTAACGCATTGCCTGCCGCCGCTGGCGGTGTTAATAAATTATTTACGGTTTCTTCCATTTTCCCTCTTGCTTTTTTGAACAAAGTGGGGTATATTGTATTAGCACTCAGGAAGAGCGAGTGCTAAGCAAGTAGATGTATGCGGCTTGCCGCAGTCTAAATACAATAGGTATGGAGGAAATCATCATGAAACTGAAACCCATGGCTGACAATGTGCTGCTCAAGGCTCACGAGGAGCCTGAGACCACCGCTTCCGGCATCATCCTGGCAACCACCAACAAGGAAAAGCCCGCGATCTACGAGGTCGTTTCCGTTGGCCCCGGCACCAAGGACGTGACCATGGCTGTGAAGCCCGGCGAGAAGGTCGTCGTCGGCAAGTTCGTCGGCACCGATGTGACCATCGACAAGGAAGAGTACAAGTTTGTCAAGCAGGATGATATCCTGGCTGTCGTTACTGACTAAGGAGGAACCAAATTATGGCAAAGATGATTGTTTACGGCGAGGAAGCCCGCAAGAAGCTGCAGTCCGGTATTGACCAGCTGGCGGATACCGTTAAGGTTACCCTGGGCCCCAAGGGCCGCAATGTGGTGCTGGGCAAGAAGTACGGCGCGCCCCTCATCACCAATGACGGCGTGACCATCGCCAAGGAAGTGGAACTGGAGGACCCCTTTGAGAACATGGGCGCCCAGCTCATCCGCGAGGTCGCTACCAAGACCAACGATGTTGCCGGTGACGGCACCACCACCGCTACCGTGCTGGCCCAGGCCATCACCCGGGAGGGCCTGAAGAACCTGTCCGCCGGCGCTAACCCCATGGTCATGCGCAAGGGCATCGACAAGGCCGTGGCCGCCGCTGTCGCCGCCATCAAGGCCAATTCCGAGCCTGTCACCGACTCCGCCGCCATCGCCCGTGTAGGCACCGTTTCCTCCGGCGATGAGAACATCGGCAAGCTGATTGCCGAGGCCATGGAGAAGGTGGGCAAGGAAGGCGTCATTACCATCGAAGAGTCCAAGACCGCCGAGACCGGTTTGGAGGTCGTGGAAGGCATGCAGTTCGACCGGGGCTATATCTCCCCCTATATGGTCACCGACACCGACAAGATGGAGGCCGTTCTGGACGACGCCTACATTCTGATCACCGATAAGAAGATTTCCTCCATTCAGGAGATTCTGCCCATTCTGGAGCCCATCGTCAAGTCCGGCCGCAAGCTGATGATCATTGCCGAGGACGTGGAGGGCGACGCGCTGGCTACCTTGCTCCTGAACCGGCTCCAGGGCC
>CAYPWQ010000263.1:0-1578 GCA_964414495.1 uncultured Oscillospiraceae bacterium | reverse complement strand
AGTGAAAGCGTTTGTCGTTCATGGGTGATCTCCTCCAAAGCGGTATCAGGCCAGCTTGAAGCCCATCTGGATGCGGGTGCCTTTGCCCACCTGGCTTTGAATATCAAACTCGTCGGCGTTGCGCTTCATGTTGGGCAGGCCCATGCCTGCGCCAAAGCCCAGATCCCGCGCCTCCTCGCTGGCGGTGGAGAAGCCTTCCATCATGGCCTTGCTGATATCGGCAATGCCGGGGCCTACGTCGTCGGATACCAGCACCACCTTGGCAGGGCTGATTTCCAGCATCAGCTTGCCGCCCTTGCTGTGGATAATCAGGTTCAGCTCCGCTTCGTAGCTGGCAACGGCCACCCGGCGCAAAACGGCGCTGTCTACGCCGATTTGTTTCAGCTTGCGTTTGATGCTGGCGGATGCGTCGCCTGCGGTATGGAATTCTCCCGCATGAATCTCATAAGTGTCAACCAGAGCGTTGGATTGCATGTCGGCTCCTTCTCTGGCACTCAGGCGCCAGTGCGTTCATTGGTACCTCGGATACCGGCCTGATACATCAGGCCGCAGGTGGTATAATTGGTGTGCTCCGTAGCCAGCACCACAATGCCCAGCTCCCGGGCCTCCTCCAGCACTTCCTCCGGAGGAATCTTGCCCCGGGCAAAGACCACGCAGTGGATATCCAGCATTTCCGCCGTGCGCATCACGTGCACATTGGTCAGCCCCGTAATCAGCACGGTCTTGTCCTTGACAAAGGCAAGCACGTCGCTCATCAGGTCGCTGCCGCAGGCGGAATGGATGTCCTGATCCAGCTTGTCCTCGCCACACAGCACCCGTGCGTCCAAAATTGATACAAGTTGACGGATCGTCATTTGAATCCCCTCCTAAGTTGTGCCAAAGCTATTGTAGAGCTGCTTTAGCTGATAGAGAATCTCCAGCGTTTCCCATTTGATCTGCACGCCCAGCTGCACGGCGCTTTCATCCCCGAGGCTGTCAAGCCATGCGCCGTAGCCGTCCAGCAGGGCGATCAGGCTGCTGATTGCCTGAGGCCGGGGGACGGTGAAGCGCTGCTTCAGCCGCAGGGACACGGTTGACGCCTGCTGCCCCAGCGCGGACAGTTGATCCTTCGCTTCGGAAAGACCTGTTTCCTGCCTGTCCAGCGAAACGCTGGCGCTGTGCAGGCTGCGGGCCAGATCATCCGCATGCAGGAAGGCGGCTTCCAGGATGTCCAGCTGCCCCTGCATGCCCTTGACTTGCAGCTGAATCTGGGGTAGGGCAATCTCGTACAGGTAGGTATCCACGGTATGGTTTTCGTTCAGCTGCCTGCGCACGTTCTGCGCATCTTCCCGGTCGGGATAGGCCGCCGCCAAAGCTCGATATCGCCCGTCAGGCCATACATAGCCCGCAGCGCCCCGGCGGGCAAACTGCTCCGCCTGCGCATCGGCGGCTTCGCGGCTTTCAAAGGCGCCCAGTTGCAGGGCGTACCATGTGCCGCCGGGAAGGGTGATCTGCCGCTGGGCGGGGGTTTCGTCAAAAACTTCATCGGTGGGAATGGGCGTGGGCTGGGCTTCCGGCTGGATGGACAGGCCATTGTTC
>CAYPWQ010000262.1:0-1581 GCA_964414495.1 uncultured Oscillospiraceae bacterium | reverse complement strand
ACTGGTTCGAGTTCATGGTCATGAACAACGGCACTCTGGCCAATCATCTTGAGGTTCCCACCATCGCCGATGGCGCACTGGTGGACGACGCCGTGTCCCAGAAGTGGATCGCCGCTCTGGAAGACATGAAGGCGCTGTATGAGGCCGGTTATTTCCCCGAGAACACGCTGACTGCCAGCGATGCTGAGACGGTCGCCCTCTTCGGCGAAGGCGAAGCGGCCTTCCTGATCGACGGCTCCTGGAAGTGCGGCTACTTTGCCGAGAACCATGCCGACAACCTGGAAGACTATGTTGTCTGCTGCGTCCCCGGCAAGGGCGACCGCCCTGCCACGGATGCCATCGGCGGCATCTCCATGGGCTATTTCATCACCCGCAAGGCATGGGATGATCCTGCCAAGCGCGCTGCCGCTGTGGAGTTCGTTTCCCAGCTGACCAGCGATGAGGTCCTGTCCACCTTTGTCACCACCGAGGTCACTGCACTGAAGAACGGTGCTGCTCCCGCCGGCCTGAACGCCGTCCAGCAGTCCGCTGCTGACTGCAATGCCAACGTCACCGGCGTTGTGGGTGCTGTTCAGGATACCATCACTGCCGAAGCCAAGGGCGACCTGTTTGCCAACATTCAGAAGGTCGTCACCGGTCAGATGACTGCTGCGGAGGCTGTGGAATCCGCCATGAAGCTGAACTGAAATATTGCGTTCCTCTCTGGGGCTGCTGCGCTTCCGGCAGCAGCCCCGCTTTTATTTCCGGTGAAAGGATGGTCGGTCGTGAGCTCCATGATCTACAAGAAGAAAACGCCGCTGCTGGTGTTCCTGATCCCAGCCTTTGCGTTTTTGATCGTCTACCTCTACTATCCCTTTGTGCAGAATGTGATCAATACCGTTCTGGACATCGGCGGCCTGGGCCGACCGGCGGAAGGGATGAATGACCCCTGGTACAGCAACTATGTCGAGCTGTTTCGGGATCCCAATCTGCGGACAGCGCTGAAAAACACGGTGATCCTCACGATCCTCACCGTGGTATTCCAGGTGGGCATCGCCCTGGTCCTTGCGCTGCTGGTGGATTCCATCCGGGTGGGAGCGCAGGTCTTCCGCACAGTATATTTCTTCCCCATTGTCATTTCCGCTACAGCGCTGGGCCTGATGTTCAACCTGATCTTCCTCTACAAGGGCGGCATGATCAACCAGATCCTGCTGGAGCTGGATATGCTCCCCTACGAGATCAAGGCCAACGGCCGGATGATCGTGGAGTGGATCGACTGGAAGGACGAAAGCCATTTCCTGTTTACCATGTTCCTGCCGGTGATCTGGCAGTATGTGGGCTTTTACTTTGTGATCATCATTACGGGACTGAATAATATCCCGGATGATCTGTTTGAGGCGGCGGCTCTGGACGGCGCCTCCGGATGGACGAAGATCCGCTATATCACCCTGCCCATGCTGCGCAATGTGCTGTGTACCTGCCTGGTGCTGGCCATTACCGGCGCGCTGAAGGTTTTTGACCTGCCGTGGGTCATGTTCGGCGCAGGGATGCCGCAGAATATGGGCTGGCTCACCGGCACCTATATGTACGACCAGACCTTCA
>CAYPWQ010000261.1:0-1587 GCA_964414495.1 uncultured Oscillospiraceae bacterium | reverse complement strand
ATGGCCTCGGCAAATTCTCTGTCGTCCGCCTTTACCGTGACGAACTCATTGAGCCATTTTCTGCTCAGATTCATATTGTGATCCTCCTCATGGATTGGAGTTGATTGTGTTTCAGGGATGTGTCCCGCCATCGCCGGCGAGGCCGGAGAGACGGTGCGGATGGGTCGTTTCCGCGCGGTTCAGGATCATTTTTGCCGCGGCGTGTGCGCGGCAAAAAAACTTCTCGCGGAGTGAACGTGCCCGCGCTGCTTCGAACGTGCGGCACCTTCGTATCCAGATGGGGACAGCGTCCCACCTGGACTGATTAAAACTGCGAGAGGAATCGCACGTCGTTTTCAAAGATCAGCCGCAGGTCGGCGATCTTGTAGCGGCGCATGGCGGTGCGCTCCAGACCGATGCCGAAGGCCCAGCCGGTGTAGACGTTGGGATCGATGCCGCTCATCTCCAGCACCTTGGGATGGATCATGCCCGCGCCCAGCAGCTCGATCCAGCCCTCGCCCTTGCAGGTGGGGCAGCCCACGCCGGCGCACTTGTGGCACTGCACGTCCATTTCGCAGCTGGGCTCGGTGAAGGGGAAGTGATGGGGGCGGAAGCGGGTGACGGTGTTCTCACCATAGAGCTTGCGCACCACGGTGTTCAGTGTGCCCTTCAGATCCGCCATGGTCACACCCTTGTCGATGACCATGCCCTCCACCTGATGGAACATGGGGGAGTGGGTGGCGTCCACCTCGTCCTTGCGGTAAACGCGGCCGGGGGCGATGATGCGGATGGGCAGGGGCAGGGTCTCCATGGCGCGCACCTGCATGGGCGAGGTCTGAGAGCGCAGCATGACGCGGCTGTCCTCATCGAAATAGAAGGTGTCGGACCAGTCGCGGGAGGGATGCCCCTCCTCCGCGTTCAGACGGTCGAAGTTATAGCTCGCCAGCTCCACCTCGGGACCGTCCAGCACCTGAAAGCCCATGCCGATGAAGATCTCCTTGATCTCATCGAGAGCTGCGTACATGGGGTGACGATGGCCCACGGCGGTCTTTTTGCCGGGGATGGTCACGTCCACGGCCTCCTCGGTCAGACGGCGTTCCAGGGCTTTGCCGGCGAGGATGGTGCTCTGCTTTTCAATGGCCTTTTCCAGCTCGGCGCGCACGCTGTTGGCCAGCTGGCCCATGACGGGGCGCTCCTCGGCGCTGAGGCCGCCCATCTGTTTGAGAACGGCGGTGAGCTCGCCCTTCTTGCCGAGATACTTCACGCGCAGTGCGTCCAGATCCTCGGCGAGACCGGTGCCGGCGATGGCGTCCAGCGCCGTGCGGCGAATGGATTCCAGTTGCTGTTTCATGTTTCCTTGCTCCTTATATCATTAATAATGAGATCACGATGAGAGGGCGGCGTCCGGGCATAAAAAATGCCCCCCGCCCCACATGTTCTGGGACGAAAGGCAAGCCTTCCGCGGTACCACCCGCATTCGCGCAGATCTCTGCGCGCACTCCTGACCGATAACGGCGGCGATCCGGCCGCGCATTTCCTCGCGGCAGCTCCCGGGCGAACCAAGCGCACCTTTGCAGACCGGCTTGCAGCCGATGACCGATCCTCTCT
>CAYPWQ010000260.1:0-1601 GCA_964414495.1 uncultured Oscillospiraceae bacterium | reverse complement strand
GACACTCCTATTTCTATCAGAGCGTCATGGGCCGGGGCAGCATCGCCTTTGTGGAGGAGCCGGAGGAGAAGTCCGCCGCGCTGAATCTCATCATGGGCCGCTATTCCGGCAAGAGCGACTGGACCTTCCCGCAGGAAGTGCTGGAGCGCACCGGACTGATCCGCCTGGAGATCGAGGAGCTCTCCTGCAAGGAGAATCAGTGAGCAAAATAAAAAGGAGACGCAGCTGCGTCTCCTTTTTTCATACCCTGCGGGCACGGCAAAAGCAGAAAGAAAGAGGGACGCGGCTCCGGCCGCGTCCCTCTTTTTACGCTTCAGTATTTTTCCTGCTGCGCCGGTTCCAAAGCAGGATCGCGGCCAGCAGTGCGCCCAGTCCCACAAAGACGAACAGCACCTGCGTCATGCCGCTGCCGCTCCAATGCGGCTGCGCGTCCTCTTCTGCGCAAAGGGTGAAGGTCAGCTCGCCCGACGGAAGCCCTTCGCGGTGGAGGGCATAGCCCGCATCCGTCTTTTCGAAGCCGCCGAGACTGCTCTGCGTCAGATAGAAGGGCGTTTCGATGACGATGTCCAGATCGCCGAAGGAGGCCCAGCTCTGCGCCGGGGAGAGAAGATAGGTGTAGGCGTACACCGGCGGGGCATAGTTCCCGTCGATGGCGGGGTACATGGGTGCGGTGACGGCATTCACGATATGCTCGCCGGGGGCGAGGGTGATGTCGTATTCATACCAGCGCATGAGCTGCCCGGAGAGATCGAAGGGCACCTCGCTGCCGGGGATCACGCCGTATTCCCACTCGAAGCGGTTCAGCAGCGTGATAAAGGCGTTGTACCAGTCGTAGTCGAGGATGCCGGAGCGCTCGTCATAGCGACGGAGCGCCAGATCAGCCAGCGTCATGGTCTCCGTGCTGACAAGGGTCATGCTGCCGTCGATCTCCTTTTCGCAGCTGCCATTCTCGTAGAATTTCCACTGGGGTTCCTCCGGCAGCCCACCGATCACATCCAGGACGAGTCCCCCGTTCTGATCTGCCCAGAAGTCCAGCTGGATTCCGTCGTCCAGCAGGCGACCACCGCAGCTGTTTTCCGCCAGAAGCCTGACCCGGCTGGCATCACCGCGGTATTCGAACGCGGCGGTGGCGGCGGGATAGGCCGCGGTGTCGATGCCGCTGGGCTGATAGATGCAGCGCGTCACCGTCAGCATGGGCTCATAGAAGGGATCCAGCTGAAAGCCGTCGTGGAGCTTCGCAAGGTCGGCCTTGAGATCGAACGTCTCGCCGCCTGTAAGCAGTGTGTGCCGCAGCGTCCGCGGAACCGCCGTGCCGTTCACGGTGACGAGATGCTTTTCCGTATCCGTGTCATAGCAGCGCGTATCCGTATCCGGAACATAGATCGTGCCATAGTCCGGCGCTGCGCCGAAGGGGAACACCAGCGTGGCGTTCACGGTGTAGTCCGCGGGATTATAGAAGGTATATTCCGCCGTGACACTGCCGGAATAGGCAAGAAAGTCAGAGATGTCCGAATAGTAGTTTTCCGGGAACTCCGAGAGCGCAAAGCGCAGCTGCTCATGCTCCACCACGAGAGGGCAGCTTTCCTCTGTCACGATGGCTC
>CAYPWQ010000259.1:0-1619 GCA_964414495.1 uncultured Oscillospiraceae bacterium | reverse complement strand
TATCACCCTGCTCTCCGCCAGCTTTCCCTATGCGCTGAAAAAATACAGCAATGCCCTCTATCTCTTCAACCGGCAGGTCATCTTTGCCGTCATGGGCTTTGTCGCCATGTTCTTCATCGGCAAGATCAATTATCAGCGTTTCCGCGCCTTTTCCCGCATTGCCCTGTGGGTGGCGGTGATCCTGCTGGTGCTGGTGTTGATCCCCGGCATTGGCATCACCCGCAACAACGCGACCCGCTGGCTGGGTGTGGGCGAGTCCCTGACCTTCCAGCCCTCCGAGATCGCCAAGGTGGCGGTGATCCTCTTCTTTGCCGACACCATTTCCCGCAAGCGCGACCGGATGCAGACCACCCGCGAGGGTGTGCTGCCCTATGTGGTGGTGCTGGCGGTGGTGGGTGTGCTCATGATGCTGGAGCCCCATCTGTCCGGCACTCTGCTGATCTTTGCCACCGGCGCCATCATGATGGTGGTGGGCGGCATCCGGCTTTACTGGGTGGCGGCGGGTGTCGGCAGCGTGGCGGTCATGGGCTGGCTCGTCATCGGTAAGCTGGGCTATGGTGCCAGCCGCATCGCCATGTGGCTGGATCCCTGGCAGGACACCACGGACACGGGCTATCAGATGTGCCAGAGCCTCATCGCCATCGGCTCGGGCGGTCTGTTCGGTCTTGGCATCGGCCGCAGCCGTCAGAAATTCCTCTACCTCCCCGAGCGGCACAACGACTTTATCTTTGCTGTTGCCTGTGAGGAGGTGGGGCTCGTGGGCGCGGCGCTCATCATTGCACTGTTCATGGCGCTGATCCTGCGGGGCTTCTGGATCGCTCTGCGGGCCCGCGACCGTTTCGGCACGCTGCTGGTGGTGGGCGTTATCTCCCTGTTCGCCCTGCAGACCTTCCTGAATATGGCGGTGGTGACGGGCCTTGTACCCTGCACGGGCATTTCGCTGCCCCTGTTCAGCTATGGCGGCACGGCGCTGCTGCTGCAGCTGGCGGAGATGGGCGTGGTGCTCTCGGTCTCCCGTCAGATCGCGCCGCCCCGGGCGGAATAGGAGGAAATGCGATGCGTGTGATCTTTACCTGCGGCGGCACGGCGGGCCATGTGAACCCGGCGCTGGCCCTGGCAGGACTTCTGAAGGAGCGCGACGGCGACACGGAGATCCTCTTCGTGGGCGCGAAGCGCGGTATGGAAAAGCAGCTCATTGAGCGGGCGGGCTATCCCTTCCGGGCGGTGAACGTCTCCAGCTTCCACCGGAGCTTCAAGTGGAAGGAGCTGCGGCACAATCTCATCTCTGCGAAAAATCTCATCACCGCGCCCCGCGAGGCGGACGCCATTCTGAAGGAGTTCTGCCCTGACCTTGCGGTGGGCACCGGCGGCTATGCCAGCTATCCCATCATCCGGCAGGCGGCAAAGCGGGGCATCCCCACGGCGGTGCACGAGTCCAATGCCCTGCCGGGGCTGACCACCGAGCTGCTGGAGCCCTATGCGGACTGCGTCATGGTGGGCTTCGAATCCTGCCGGCAGCACTATAAGCATCCGGAAAAAATCGTGGTGACGGGCACACCCGTCCGGGGCGACTTCTTCCGCCTGACCAAGCAGGAGGCGAAGCGGGCGCTGGGTCTCGA
>CAYPWQ010000258.1:0-1658 GCA_964414495.1 uncultured Oscillospiraceae bacterium | reverse complement strand
AGGCTCACGAGACCACTCTGGAGCAGCTGCTGAAGGAAGAGACCGCCGATCAGGCTGCTGTCCGTATGCACCCCAACGCAGAGGAAGGCCTGGGCGCATTCCTGGAGAAGCGCAAGGCTGCTTTCGTGTGAGCCACGGAACGCACGGGCATCCAATATTCATGAATTTTTGAATACTGACCTGTCAAAATTGGGCAGTGTGGTGAAAACCACACTGCCTGATTTTTGCAATTTGCTGAATATAGACCGGGATAGACCGCGCCCTCTTGCATTTTTATTGAATCATGCGTATAATCCAAGTGTTCCGATGTTGGACTGCTGTTCCAACGAATGACGACTGGAAAAGAGGTTGTAAAATGAAGAAGTTTCTTTCTGTTCTGATGGCTGCGGCTATGCTGCTGTCCGTCTGCGCCCTGACCGCCTGCGGCGGTGAGGAACCCGCCCCCGAGAACGAGGGCTCCGAGGTCAGCGAACCCGCCGACGGCGACGCTGCCTTCACCACTGTCACCGAGGGTGTGCTGACCATGTCCACCAACGCCACCTTCCCCCCCTATGAGATGACCGACGACAACGGTGAGGTCGTGGGTATCGACGCGGAGATCGCAGCCGCCATCGCTGAGAAGCTGGGCCTGGAGCTGCAGATCGACGACATGGACTTCGACGCTGCGCTGCTGGCTGCCCAGCAGGGCAAGAGCGACATCGTCCTGGCCGGTGTCACCGTGAGCGAGGAGCGTCTGGCTGTCATGGACTTCTCCGAGAGCTATGCCACCGGCGTGCAGGTGATCATCGTCAAGGAAGGCTCCGACGTGACTCTGGACAACCTGGGTGAGAAGATGATCGGCACCCAGCGCGGCACCACCGGCTACATCTTCACCAGCGACGACGACGGTGAAGAGCACGTCACCGCTTACGACAGCGGCATCACCGCCGTGCAGGCTCTGCAGAACGGCCAGGTGGACTGCGTGGTCATCGACCAGGCTCCCGCCCAGGCTTATGTGGAAGCCAACGCCGGCCTGACCATCCTGGACACCGAGT
The DNA here is from genome assembly GCA_964414495.1 of uncultured Oscillospiraceae bacterium. Lineage (GTDB taxonomy): Bacteria > Bacillota > Clostridia > Oscillospirales > Oscillospiraceae > RGIG5472. Next base: position 624 of record CAYPWQ010000258.1, on the reverse strand, counting down.
ATGTCACCGAGGACTATGCCATCGGCATGGCCAAGGGCAACACCGCTCTGCTGGACGCCATCAACGCCGCTCTGGCTGAGCTGACCGAGGACGGCACCATCCAGGCCATCCTGGACAAGTACATCGCTGCGGAATAAGCAGACGATCCTTTCAGATCCTTCCGCAATGGGGGCGGCGGCCACGCCGCCCCTTTTGCCGGTTATTGAAACGACCTTCCGGGCAAGATCCTTTCAATAGCCGGCAAACTATGCTATCAAAAAAACGAAAAAAGAGGTGATCCCCCCTATGCTAACATCTACCTTTGAGGCCTACTCCGCGATCCCCCTCCAGGACCTGAGCTTCTGGCAGAGCTGCTTTCTGAAGTTCTACCGGGCTTTCATCGAAGCAGACCGGTGGCAGCAGTATATCGAGGGCGTCGGCACCACCCTGCTGGTCACCGCCATGGCTCTGGTCATCGGCGTTGTGCTGGGCATCGTGGTGGCTATGATCCGCACCGCCCACGACCAGCAGCGGCCCGGCCGCCACAACCCCATCCTGGCGGTCCTGAACCTGCTCGCCAAGATCTATGTCACCGTCATCCGCGGCACCCCCATGATGGTCCAGCTGCTGATCATGGGCCTGGTC
>CAYPWQ010000257.1:0-1660 GCA_964414495.1 uncultured Oscillospiraceae bacterium | reverse complement strand
AGGAAGCCCGCCAGGATGACCAGATCCACCCGCTGCGCGCGCAGCACGGCGGAGATCCGCTCCTCAAACTCCTCCTGCGTGGCGCAGTCCTTCCGGGAGGCCACGAAGCCGGGCACACCGGCCTTCACCGCCCGGGTCAGGGCATAGGCGTCGCCCCGGGAGGAGATGACCGCCACGATCTCGCCGCTGCTGAGGATGCCGGAGGCCTGCGCGTCCAGCAGCGCCTGCAGATTGGTGCCGCCGCCGCTGACGAGGACGGCGATGCGCGCCTTTTTCAGCACAGCTCCACCTTTTCCTCTCCGCGGACGATCTCGCCCACCACATAGGCATCGCAGCCATGAGCCTTCAGAGCGGTCATGGCGGCATCGGCCGTGTCGCGGCTGACGATGACGGCCATGCCCACGCCCATATTATAGGTGTTGAACATGTCGCGCTCGGGAATGTCGCCGGTCTTCTGCAGCAGGGTGAAGATGGGCGGGATGCGGATGTCCGCCTTGCGGACGCGGGCGCAGAGCCCGTCGGGGATGCAGCGGGGGAAATTCTCGTAGAAGCCGCCGCCGGTGACATGGGTCACGCCGTGGATCTCCGCGGCTTCCATGGCGGCGAGAACGGGCTTCACATAGATGACGGTGGGGGTCAGCAGCGCATCGCCGAGGGTGGTGCCCAGCTCGTCGTAATACTTGCCGAGATCGGCGTGCTCCACGTCAAAGACCTTGCGCACCAGGGAATAGCCGTTGGAGTGGATGCCGGAGGAGGGCAGGGCCAGGATCACATCGCCCTCGCGCATGCTGCTCTTGTCGATGATCTTCTGCTTGTCCACGATGCCCACGGCGAAGCCGGCCAGATCATAGTCCTCTGCCGCCATGGTGCCGGGATGCTCGGCGGTCTCGCCGCCGATGAGGGCGCAACCGGACTGCACGCAGCCCTCCGCCACGCCGGAGACCAGCGTCGCCACCTTTTCCGGCTCGTTCTTGCCGATGGCGATGTAGTCGAGGAAGAAGATGGGCTTTGCGCCGCAGCAGATGATGTCATTCACGCACATGGCAACGCAGTCGATGCCCACGGTGTCGTGGCGGCCCAGCAGCTGCGCGATGCGCTGCTTGGTGCCCACACCGTCGGTGCCGCTGACCAGCACGGGCTCGGCCATACCGGTGAGATCGGGGGCGAACAGACCGCCAAAGCCGCCGATGTCGGAAACGACGCCGGGGATCATGGTGCGCTCCACGTGCTTTTTCATCAGGCGGACGCCTTCATAACCGGCGGTGATATCCACGCCCGCCGCCGCATAGGAAGCAGAGAAACTCTTGCTCATGTTGACTCTCTCACTTTCTTGTTTTTCAAATGCTGGCAAGGATTATTCCTTGCCGGTCCAGCAGTAGGTGCAGACCTTGTCCCTGTCGATGCCGATGGCCTCCAGCAGACCGTCGATGGACTGATAGCCCAGCGAGCTGAAGCCGAACTTGTCGCAGATGGCCTTCAGCATGCACTGGCCGCGCTCGGTGTGGCAGTCGGCGTATTCCGAAAGATGCTTCTGGCCCTCGTCGCCCTCCAGCTCCTGCACCACGCGGCGCACCAGCAGATCCATGTCGGACTTGTTGCGCGAGAAGTTCAGGTACTTGCAGCCGTACATGATGGGGGGGCAGGCGGAGCGCATGTGCAC
>CAYPWQ010000256.1:0-1663 GCA_964414495.1 uncultured Oscillospiraceae bacterium | reverse complement strand
CGCATAATCCTACATTATTAAGGATACACTTATACACTGCCCGCCTCTCCGCGTCAACAAATCCGCCGGAATTCCCTTGTTTTTTCCGGTCTTTCCCCGCTTTTCCGTTGAAAAAATGCGACGGCGCTGCTAAAATGGTGTAATATACTTCTGTGAGGGCTGAACCATGGAAAAGCTGCTTCTTCACTGCTGCTGCGCCCCCTGCTCGGTCTACTGTGTGGACTCTCTCCGCGCCGAGGGCATCGAGCCCACCGCCCTCTGGTATAATCCCAACATCCATCCCTACCAGGAATACGTCGCCCGACGGGACACCCTGATGCAGTACGCCCCCAGTATCGGCATGGAGCTGCGCGTCATCGAGGAATACGGTCTGAGGGACTTTGTCCGCGCCGTGGCAGAGGACATCGACCACCGCTGCGCCCACTGCTATGAGATCCGCATGGACCGCACCGCCCGCTATGCGAAGGAGCATGGCTTCGCCGCCTTCTCCTCCACCCTGCTCGTCAGCCCCTATCAGAATCATGCGGGACTCATCGCCGCAGGGCAGACCGCCGCGGAACGATATGGCGTGGAATTCCTCTACCGGGATTTCCGCGTGGGCTTCCGCGAGGGGCAGGCCAAAGCCCGCGAGCTCGGCATGTACATGCAGAAATACTGCGGCTGCGTCTTTTCTGAGGAGGACCGCTACCGCAAGCAGATCAACCGCGACCTGCTGCGGAACGAGGAATAAAACAGTAAAACGTGCCAAGGGCCGCCGACACTGTCGGCGGCCCTTTTCTTCTTGTCATTTCCATGCACAGTGTCTTCAGCGGCAGCGGCGGATCCAGTCGTCCAGAAAGGCCATCTGCTCCGGCGTATGGAACCAGTGCTCACCTCCGGGCATCACTGTGAGCGCCGCGCCGCTCTCCGCCGCAAAGGTCTCTACCGTCTCCCGCGCCGCCAGCGTGTCGTGTTCGCCGCAGAGGATGTGGGTGGGGATACGCCACCGGATAGGATGCGCCCGCACATAGCAGAGATAGTCCCACGACAGCGTTTCGCCGAAATCCGTGGGGATCTCGCCGCGGCGGCGCAGCTCCTCCTCCGTGGTGCCGGCCCAGCCCAGCATATCCCGGATCAGCCGCTCCATGTCCGCCACCGGGGAGATCAGCAGCGCCCGATCGATCCCCGCATCCCCAAGGGCGTGCAGGGCAAAATAGGCTCCGATGCTGTTGGCAATGAGGCAGACGCGGTCATACCCCCGGCGGCACTCCGCCAGCAGCCTGGGCAGCTCCTCCCTTGCCTCCCATGGGGTCTGCGACGCATAGTCAAGTCCCAGCACCTCACTCTCCGGAAACAGCGGCCGGTAATGTGCCGCTTCCGCGGCGCTGCCGCCCTTTCCGTGCAGATAGATCACCAGCTCCTTCATCTCATCCATCCTTTCTCACGCCGGGTGTCTCCCGGCGGCACACGGGAAAAGACCGCGGCCCGACGGCCGCGGTCCTGCTTCTCCGGTTTTCCGCATAAACTGCGGCAGGGCATCACATGGCCATGATCTCGCACTTCACAACGCCGTCGGCCTCGCCCACCTCGGCGACCACCCCGTTCAGCACGCCCTCCACCTCCGCGGCCACCGCCGAAAAGGCCACCGCGGCGCAGCCGTGGGTGGGCACGCCCGGGTTGATGG
>CAYPWQ010000255.1:0-1668 GCA_964414495.1 uncultured Oscillospiraceae bacterium | reverse complement strand
GCAGGTCCTTCTGCTCCTTGGTCAGGTGGGTGGGGGTCTCCACCACCACGGTGAAGCGCTCGTTGCCCCGGCGGCGGGAATTGCCCACCTCGGGAATGCCCTTGTCCCGGAGGATGAACTCCCGTCCGGTCTGGGTGCCCTCGGGAATCTCATAGTCCACCATGCCGTCCAGCGTGGGCACCTGAATCGTCGCGCCCAGCGCCGCCTGTGTAAAGGAAATGGGCACCTCGCAGAGCACATCCGTGTCCTGACGGGTGAAAATCGGATGCCGCTTGATGTAGATTTCCACCAGCAGGTCCCCGTTGGGGCCGCCGTTGCTGCCTACGCCGCCTTCGCCCCGAACCCGGACGCTCTGCCCGGCGTCCACACCGGCGGGAATCTTCACCTTCACCCGGTTGGTGCGGCGCACCTTGCCCTTGCCCTTGCAGGTATTGCAGGGGGTCTTGATGGTCTTGCCCTTGCCGCCGCAGGTGGGGCAGGTGGTGGTGGACTGCATCTGCATCCCCATAAAGTTCTGCACCGAGCGCACCTGACCGGTGCCGTGGCACTGCTGGCAGGTCTCGATGACGCCGTCGGCAGAGCCGGTGCCTTTACAGTTGGGACAGTTCTCGATTCTGGGGGTGGCGACCTCCTTCTCACAGCCGAAGGCCGCTTCCTCGAAGGTCAGCTCCAGCCGGGTCATGACGTTCTCGCCCCGGCGAGGGGCACTCTGGGCACTTGCCCGGCTGCGTCCGCCGCCGAAGAAGTCGCCGAAAATGTCGCCAAGATCAGAAAAATCCCCAAAGCCGCCAAAGCCCGCGCCGCCGTAGCCGCCGCCACCCGCGCCGAAATTGGGGTCCACACCGGCAAAGCCATACTGGTCATACCGGGCCTTCTTGTCCGGGTCGGAGAGCACCTCGTAGGCCTCGCCCACTTCCTTGAACTTCTCCTCGGCTTCCTTGTCGCCGGGGTTCCGGTCGGGATGGTACTTCATGGCGTTTTTGCGGTAGGCTTTCTTTATATCATCGGCGCTGGCATCCTTGGAAACCCCCAGCACCTCATAGTAGTCGCGTTTGTTTTCTGCCATAACTTACATTTCACCTCACAAGAAATACCTTTCCCCGGGGGGGGAAGGTATTTATACGCCAAGAAGGGGCGGCGTTTTGCCGCCCCTTGGGCTTACACGTTAGTCAACGGTTTCGTAGTCAGCGTCCACAACCCCGTCGTCACCGGGCTTCTGTCCGCCGCCCTGCGCGCCGTCCTGGGGCGCGGCCTGCTGGTACAGCTTCTCGGACACGGCGTAGAAGGCCTTCTGGACTTCCTCGGTAGCGGCCTTGATGGCGGCTACATCATTGCCCTTGTTGACTTCCTTCAGATGGTCAATGGCGGACTGGATGGAAGCCTTCTCACTTGCATCGATCTTGTCGCCCAGCTCGTTCAGGGTCTTCTCGGTCTGGTAGACGGTCTGGTCGGCGGCGTTGTGGGTATCCACCTCGTCCTTGCGGGCCTTGTCCTCGGCGGCGTACTGCTCAGCCTCACGGACAGCCTTGTCGATGTCCTCCTGGCTCAGGTTGGTGGAAGCGGTGATGGAGATGTTGGCCTCCTTGCCGGTGCCCAGATCCTTGGCGGAAACCTTGACGATGCCGTTGGCGTCGATGTCGAAGGTCACCTCAATCTGAGGCACGCCAC
>CAYPWQ010000254.1:0-1676 GCA_964414495.1 uncultured Oscillospiraceae bacterium | reverse complement strand
GCTCGCCCTTCCAGGGAAGGAACAGGCTCCCCTCCGGCACCGTGCGGCTGTCGGTGGAAATACGGTCAACGCGCGTCCCCTCGTCGCCCTGCAGCAGCGTGCCGTGTACGGCGTTCAGGATCTCCTTCACAGTCATAGCCATCATAAGCGTCAAGCCCTTTCTCATTGAATTCCGGCATCCCCACAGGAAAAGGGATGCGCAAATGCATTCTAACCCATTTTTACGATTGATTATCATACCATATTCCGCCGCCAATTACAAGCAACCGCTGCCGAAAAAGACAGTTTCCGCCCCCTTTCTCCCGGAAAACAGCAGATTTTGAACACGCGTGGGCAAAGGAAGAGACGCGCGGTCTGCCCGCGCGTCTCTCTGTTATCCCATTTGCTTATTGCCGCAGCCAGCCGGGACGGGAGCGCTGCTTGATGCCGGAGACGATGCCCATGGCGCAGAACAGCACCAGGATCGAGCTGCCGCCATAGCTGAAAAACGGCAGTGTCAGGCCGATGACCGGCATGACGAACAGGCACATGCCCACATTTTCCACCGTCTGGAAGATCAGCATTCCCGCGATGCCCACGCAGATGAGCTGCTCCATGGGGCTGCGGGCCGTCCGCGCCACGCGGAAGCAGCGCCAGATGATGAGCGTCAGAAGCAGCAGCACCAGCGCGCAGCCCACCATGCCCAGCTCCTCCCCCGCCACGGCAAAGATGAAGTCGTTTTCCCGGTTGGGCAGCGCCGCACGCACGCTGCTCTGGGTCTGGGTGCCGTGGAAGAGGCCCTGCCCGAAGACCCGCCCCGAGCCGATGGCCAGCAGGCTGCGGGTCTGGTTCCAGCCCACGCCCTTAGGATCATAGCTGTGGTCAAAGATCACGCGGAAGCGCTGGATCATGTAGTTCGGCAGCTTGTCGGTATAGGTGAGAAACGCCACCACCGCCGCCATGAGCCCGCCCACCGCCGCGAACCAGCGCAGGGCAAAGCCGCCGGCAAAGGCCATGCAGGCGAAGATGAAGATATACACCAGGCAGCTGCCCGCGTCGCCGGAGATGACGAAGATCAGCCCCACCATGAACAGCACATGGCTGCCGAGGAAGCCCGCCGCCGCGAAGGAGCGCAGATCCCCCTTCTCCTTCAGAAAGGCCAGCTGCCGGCCCAGCAGGATGGTGAAGGGCAGCTTCACCACCTCCGCAGGCTGCACCTGCACGGGGAACCAGCTGGCATAGAGCCAGGCGCGGTTGCCGTATCGCTCCACGCCGAGGGGCGTGAGCAGCAGCAGGATGAACAGGACGCTGCCAAGCAATATCCACTTCCAGTACCGCGACACCGCCTCCACATCCAGAAAGGAGAAGACGAAATAGCACACAAGACCCATGGCGATGGCTGCCGCCTGCACGATGACGTTGCGCCACGAATTGGTATAGCGTGTGGCGCTGGCGATGAGCAGCAGGCCGAAGCCCGACGCACCGAGACACAGTCCCAGCAGCAGCAAGTCCGCCTGAGTCACAAATTCGCCCACCAGGGCGCGCAGCTTCCGCCACATGGCGCTCACCTCCTCTCCTCACGATCACGGAACGCGGTCAGAAATCTATGGGTAGTTTACCACAAAATAAAATCACTGTAAACCTTGGCTTAACAGTGATAAGGAACTAATTCACTTATCAACTGTTAGCTGACGGTT
>CAYPWQ010000253.1:0-1676 GCA_964414495.1 uncultured Oscillospiraceae bacterium | reverse complement strand
GCCGCTTCAACGTGGTCTGCGTCAAGGCCCCCGGCTTCGGCGACCGCCGCAAGGAGATGCTGCAGGATATCGCCATCCTCACCGGCGGTCAGGTCATCAGCGAGGAGCTGGGCTATGATCTCAAGAGCGCCACGCTGGATATGCTGGGCCATGCCCGCCAGGTGAAGGTCACCAAGGAAAACACCATCATCGTGGACGGCGACGGCGACAGCGCCCAGATCGCCAGCCGCGTGGCTCAGATCCGCAGCCAGATCGCCGTCACCACCAGTGACTATGACCGCGAGAAGCTGCAGGAGCGTCTGGCGAAGCTCGCCGGCGGCGTGGCCGTCATCAAGGTCGGTGCTGCCACCGAGACCGAGATGAAGGAGAAGAAGCTCCGCATCGAGGATGCGCTGAACGCCACCAAGGCCGCCGTGGAAGAGGGCATCGTGGCCGGCGGCGGCACCATTTTCGTGAACCTGATCCCCGCCGTGGAAAAGGTCGCCTCTCTGCTGGAGGGCGACGAGAAGACCGGTGCCCAGATCGTCATGCGCGCCCTGCAGGAGCCCATCCGTCAGATCGCGGCCAACGCCGGTCTCGACGGCAGCGTGATCCTGGAGAAGGTCAAGACCTCCGGCAAGAACGGCTATGGCTTCGATGCCTATAAGGAAGAGTACTGCGACATGATCGCCGCGGGCATTGTGGATCCCGCCAAGGTCACGCGCAGCGCGCTGGAGAACGCCGTTTCCGTCTCCTCCATGGTGCTGACCACCGAGTCCCTCGTGGCCGACAAGCCCGAGCCCCCCGCCGCTGCCCCCGCTCCCGGCATGGGCGACATGGGTGGGATGTATTAAGAGACGCTTCCGCGCCCTGCCGTCCGCCCGCGTCGCGGCGTGACGATTCCCGCGCCCCTGCGGGCGCGCGCCAATCGCGCCGCATCCTTGAAACGGGCTCGCTTGCTCTGCCACCGGCAGCGCTTCGCCCGTTTCCCCGGCATGGGCGACATGGGCGGCATGTACTAAGCCGTCGATGAAACCTGCGTTTTCCGAATGATTCGGAGACGCTCCAAACAGAGTAAAACGCCTGACATCCTGTTGAGATGTCAGGCGTTTTTATGTAACGATCATTGCGATTCGTTTGAAGCGCACACTAAAATGCACCTGTATTTGGGCGTGCCTATATGATATGACGGGAAGATCCAAGCGAAAGCTGCATACTCAGGCCAAACCCCTTGCAGAAGACAGTGGCTGGCCTGTGCACTCCATCGCAGCACCTTGTATTCCGCCGTTTCCGCCGCTTCCTCCAGCTGCTGCCCCATGTCCGTGCTGTGGAACATTGCCCAGGGACTATATGCATTTTCCAAATTCACACCTCCTTGCACAGGAGTTAGAGTAGGCTAACTCATATGGATTCAGGAAAGCCGCTTTTTACGGCTTTCGTAATCATTATATTCATTTTCGATGTTGTTTTCTAATCCGATCTGCTTTTTTCACTCCAATTGGCGAAAAATTTTCTTGACGATCTGGCTTCTTATCCCAATACCACATCCAGAACCATCATCACACTGAAACCAAGTGCGAAGAACACCGTGCCTATGTTGGAATGTTTTCCTGCGGACATTTCAGGGATCAGTTCTTCTACCACCACATAGAGCATGGCTCCTGCGGCAAAGCTCAGCAGATACGGCAAGGCTGGAA
>CAYPWQ010000252.1:0-1677 GCA_964414495.1 uncultured Oscillospiraceae bacterium | reverse complement strand
GTCAAATTACGGAAGATAAGGTTGTATGCTATTGCATGGCTTGTCTGGATGGAATCAATCGTGGAGGCAAGACAGAAAAGCATTTGCTTGAATTGTTGTTTCCTGAGAACTGAAAATTCCAGTTTGTCGAGAACTGAATAAGAACTACATAATAGCTGTGTATCATTTTAGAGCGCAGCTATATTATGCCTAAAAAATGTTGTTCCTAATGACAATCACTCATGTCCGGCAGCCCGATCATCCAGAACGGAAAACTGGTGGGCGCAGTGACCCATGTGCTGCTGAAGGATCCCACCAGAGGTTATGGCATCTTCATCGAAAATATGCTGGACGCAGCGGGATAACAGAATGCCAGAGGCAAATGCCTCTGGCATTCTTCCGCGGTTTATGATATCATCTTGTGTCGAGTGAACGAAACAGGAGGACACAAGCATGGAGATCAACGAATACCAGCGCCTTGCCATGACCACGGCGAATCCGGCGCTGGACCAGAAGGAGACGCTCATCAACGGCGTCATGGGGCTTTGCGGCGAGTCCGGCGAGGCCATCGACATCGTGAAGAAATGGCTGGCCCAGGGGCACGAGCTGGATCGGGAACATCTGGCCAAGGAGCTGGGGGACGTGGCCTGGTATCTGGCCCGGACCGCCACCGCCATCGGCTATGATCTGGACACCATCCTGCGCATGAATCTGGAAAAGCTGCAAAAGCGCTATCCTCAGGGCTTTTCCACAGAGAATTCCCTGCACCGCAGCGCAGAGGACCGCTGAGCCGCGCCGGGAGTGATGTGTCCTGCTGCGGCGGGAGCATCATCTTACATGCGGACGATGACGGCTTCAGCTTCTATACGGCGGACTGATCGGAACGAAAAGGGAAAAATGCAAAACTGCCGGAGCAAGCGCTCCGGCAGTTTTTTCAGAAAAAGGACTTGACAAGGCTGTAACTACTGTATATAATCTGATATACACAGTTGAGAAAGGAATGAGCGTATGACCATCCTCGTCGACAACAAGAGCGGTGCGCCGATCTATGACCAGATCTACACCCAGATCAAGGCGCAGATCATCAGCGGCGCGCTGCGCGAGCACGAGCTGCTGCCCTCCATCCGGGGGCTGGCCAAGGATCTCCGCATCAGCTTCATCACCACCAAGCGGGCCTATGAGGAGCTGGAGAAGGAGGGCTTTATTTACACCCTGCCCGCCAAGGGCTGCTATGTGGCGCCGCGGAACGTGGAGCTGATCCGCGAGGAAAATCTGAAAAAGATCGAAGGGCATCTGGAGGACATCCGGCAGCTGGCGGTGGAATGCGGGCTGGGCTGCGGGGACGTGCTGGACATGGTGCGCTTCAGTTGGGAGGAAGAATGATGAATCAGGATGCATTGGAACTGATGGAACTGCGGAGGTCCTTTCCGGGCTTTTCGCTGGAGGGGCTGACGCTGACCCTGCCCACCGGCTGCATCATGGGGCTGATCGGCGAAAACGGCGCGGGCAAGAGCACCACCATGAAGCTGATCCTTTCGCTGCTGCGAAAGGACGGCGGCAGCATCACCCTTCTGGGCCGGGATCAGGAAACGGCCTTTCCCCTGGCACTGGAGGAGATCGGCGTGGTGCTGGACGAGGCTGGCTTCCCTGAATTTCTGACGGCGCGGCAGGTGGGCCGGATCATGAGCCATATCTACC
>CAYPWQ010000251.1:0-1700 GCA_964414495.1 uncultured Oscillospiraceae bacterium | reverse complement strand
CAGCGTTCGTCCTGAGCCAGGATCAAACTCTCAATAAAATGGTATCTAAACAGCCGTAGCTGTTCAAATCTTTTATCGAGCTATTTGTCATAGCTTCATTTTTATCCTTACCGGCTCCGCAGGAATTGACTTAACTGCAGACCCGGCAAGCTCTTAGTCGATGCATTTCTGCATCTTCTGGTGCTTTTCGTTCGTTTCGTTGTTTAATTTACAAGGTACACGCCGCTTACGCGGAACAGTATTGAGTTTACCAGACACCCAATGATTTGTCAAGAACTTTTTTCTTCTTTTTCAAATCTTTTTGTCTCTGTATTCGCTTCAACCTGCCGCGCCGGACAGCTTTGTAAATATAACAGGCTTTTTGCGGAAAGTCAAGAGATATTTTTCAATTTTGTGTGATTTTTTTCTGGCGCTTTCCCTGCCACATGATATAATGAAAACCAAGCCGGATGCACACCATATATAGGAGAAAAACTCCATGCGTATTGACAAAATGACAGCTACCTTCGGCCGGCTGCGGCAGCAGACACTGTCACCCGGGCCGGGTCTCAATATCATAGAAGCACCCAACGAGAGCGGAAAAAGCACCTGGTGCGCCTTTCTCCGCACCATGCTCTATGGTCTTTCCACCCGGGAGCGGGGCGTGCTGGCGGACAAAAACCGCTTCGCGCCCTGGGACGGCGGAACCATGCAGGGCACACTGGAGCTGACGCAGGCGAGCCGCAGCATCACCATTTCTCGGGACACCGCCCGTGCCGGCGCCCCCATGGGCCGCTTTACCGCCGTCTATACCGGGACCGCCGAGGCCGTGCCGGGTCTGGACGGCAGCAGCTGCGGCGAGACGCTGCTGGGCGTCCCGCGGGAGGTCTTTGAGCGCAGCGCCTTCATCCGGCAGGCCGGGCTTGCCGTAGATCAGACGCCGGAGCTGGAGCGCCGCATCGCCGCGCTGCTCTCCACCGGCGAGGAGGGCGCGTCCTATACCGAGGTCTACAACGCCCTGAAAGCCCAGCTGAACCACCGCCGCCGCAACCGCACCGGTCTGCTGCCCGCGTTGGAAAATGAACTCGGCTCTCTGGAGGAGCAGCTGCGCCGCGCGGATCAGCTGCAGGACACCCTGCGCCGTCAGCGGACCGAAACGGACGCGCTGGCCCGCCGCCGGGAGCAGGTGCAGCAGCAGCTGACACAGCACGCTCTTGCGGACAGGGCGGAGCAGTGGGCCCGGACCCAGCAGGCGCAGCAAGCCGCCGCGGACGCCGCAGCCGAGGCCGAGGCCCTCTCGCTCGCCATTCAGCGTGACGGTCTCCCTGCGGAGGGGAGCCTTCGTCAGCTGGCCGCCGCAGGCGACGCGCTGCGACACAGTGCCGCGGATGTGACCGCCGCCGAACGCCGTCTTGCCGAAGCAGAGGAAGCGCGCCGCCGCGCGGCACAGGCGCTGGCTGCCCACCCCCTGTCACCCCGGACGCCGGAGGAGCTGGCGAAAAAGCCCCTCGATCTCCCGCCGCAGCCGAAGCTCTCCGCCGCCGTCTGTGCGCTCTGCGTCCTGTCGGGCGCAGTCTCCGGTGGGATCACCGCCTTCATCGCAAAGAATATGTTCCTTGCCATGGGCATGGGTCTGCTGCTTGCAGCGCTGCTGCTTTTCATGGGTCGGCGCGTCTCCCGCAGGCACGCCGACTGGGAGGCGGAGGTTGCCCACCGTCGGG
>CAYPWQ010000250.1:0-1701 GCA_964414495.1 uncultured Oscillospiraceae bacterium | reverse complement strand
CCTCCAACGAGGGCCGCGGCTATGTGCTGCGCCGTCTGCTGCGCCGCGCTGCCCGCCATGGCAAGCTGCTGGGCGTGAATGATCCCTTCCTCTTCGAGATCGTGGACACCGTAGTGCACGAGAACGAGGGCGAGTATAAGGACCTCCGGGAAAAGCAGGCCTACATCACCAAGGTCATCCGCACGGAGGAAGAGAACTTTGCCAAGACCATCGACGCCGGCATGAAGATCTATGAGGAGATGCTGGCAGGTCACAAGGCCGGCGGCGAGACCGTGTTCTCCGGCGCCGACGCCTTCAAGCTCTATGATACCTATGGTTTCCCCATCGACCTCACCATCGAAATGGCAGAGGAAGAGGGCATGACCGTGGACGAGGCCGCCTTCAAGACGCTGATGGAAGAGCAGCGCGTCCGCGCCCGCAAGGCCCGCGAGGCGCTGGGCGATCTGGGCTGGGCCGGCGTGGAGTTCGGCCAGGAGATCCCCGCCACGGAGTTCGTGGGCTACGACCGCGCCAGCGAGAGCGGCAAGGTGCTGGCTCTGCTGGCCGAGGGCGAGTTCCGTCAGGAGCTGGTGGCCGGAGCGGAGGCCATCATGGTGCTGGACCGCACCGTGCTGTACGCCGAGATGGGCGGCCAGGTGGGCGACCACGGCGAGATCCGCAGCGAGAATGGCCTGTTCCTCGTTCACGACGTGCAGAAGAACAACGGCGGCAAGTACATGCATTATGGCAAGGTGGTCTCCGGCTCCTTCTCCGTGGGCGAGAGCGTGACCTCTGCCTACGATAAGGAGCGCCGCGCCGCCATCCGCCGCGCCCACAGTGCCACCCATCTGCTGGATGCTGCGCTGCGCAAGGTGCTGGGCGACCATGTGCATCAGGCGGGCTCTCTGGTGGAGCCGGATCGTCTCCGCTTTGACTTCACCCATTTCAGCGCCATCACCCCTGAGGAGCTCAGCGAGGTGATCGGTCTCATCAACCGCGAGATCCTCCGCGGCTATCCCGTCACCACCCGCGTCATGCCCATCGGCGAGGCAAAGCAGCTGGGCGCCACCGCCCTCTTCGGCGAGAAGTACGGCGAGACCGTCCGCGTCGTCAGCATGGGCGACGGGGAGGAGACCGTTTCTCTGGAATTCTGCGGCGGCACCCATCTGGACAACACCGCCAAGGTGGGCACCTTCCGCCTGCTGAGCGAGGCCTCCGTTGCCTCCGGCGTCCGCCGTATCGAGGCCATCGTGGGCGAGGAGTCCCTGAAGGAGATGGATCGGATGCGGCAGCAGCTCATCGAGGTGGCCTCTGCCCTCAAGACCCGTCCCGTGGAGCTCATCAGCCGCGTGGAGCAGCAGTTGAGCGAGATGCGCGAGCTGCGCCAGACCGTGGAAAAGCTGAAGGCCAAGGAGTTCCTCAGCGATGCCGGTCAGTTCCTGGCCAGTGCCAAGCAGGTGGGCGGTCTGAAGGTCGTCTCCCTCTCCCGCAACGGCATCAGCCCCGACGATATGCGTAAGCTGGGCGACTTCCTCCGCGACAAGGATCAGAGCGTGGTGGCCCTCATCGCCAGCGTCAACGACGGCAAGATCACCTTCCTGGCCGTCTGCGGCAGCGAGGCTGTGAAGCGCGGCGTGAAGGCCGGCGACATCATCAAGACCATCGCCCCCATCTGCGGCGGCAAGGGCGGCGGCAAGCCCGACAGCGCCATGGGCGGCGGCA
>CAYPWQ010000249.1:0-1726 GCA_964414495.1 uncultured Oscillospiraceae bacterium | reverse complement strand
AGGAGCAGCACGTCCACGAGGATGTGGTCACGAGACTGGGCAGCCGGATGCCGGGGAGCGGTCGGTTGGAGGACGTGGCAGAGCTGTTCAAAATGTTCGGCGACCCCACCCGCGCACGCATCTGCTGCGCGCTCAGCATGGAGGAGCTGTGTGTCTGTGATCTCACGGCGCTGCTGGGTATGAAGCAGCCCGCGGTGAGCCACCAGCTGCGTCTGCTGAAGGCCGTCCGCCTGGTGCGCAGCCGCAAGCAGGGAAGAGAGGTATATTACTCGCTGGACGACCAGCATATTCAGTCGATTTTTGCCATGGCCTTTGCCCATGTGTCGGAGGAGAAAGAAAAATGAGCCATCTGCACGAGCACGAAGAACCGTCCGCCTGCTGCGGACACGAGGAACACGGCTGCTGCGCCCGCGGGCATGAGCACGGCCATGAACACCACGACCACCACGAGCATCATGAGCATCACCATGGACACAGCCATGAGCACGGCGGCGAGGCGGAACAGGGCGTTCTGCTGAAGGTCATCCTTTCTGCCGCGCTGCTGGCGGTGAGCTTCCTTTTGCCGGAGGAGGGACTCTGGCGGCCACTGATCCATGCGGCGGCCTATCTGATCTCCGGCTTCCCGGTGCTGAAGGAGGCGGCAGAGAATCTGCTGCACGGCGCGGTCTTTGACGAATGCTTCCTCATGGCCGTGGCCAGTCTCGGCGCGGTCTGCATCGGTGAATGGCCGGAGGCCGTCATGGTCATGACGCTCTATCAGCTGGGTGAGTATCTGCAGGATCGGGCGCTCAGCGCCTCTCGCCGCTCCATCCGTCAGTTGATGAACGTCCGGCCGGACACGGCCCGCGTTTTGCAGGATGGAAATCCCTGTGAAGTCCCCGCGGGCGAGGTGGCCGTGGGCGCATCCATTCAGGTACGTCCGGGTGAAAGAATTCCACTTGACAGCGTTGTGCTGGAGGGCGTTTCCGAGATCAACAATGCGGCGCTGACCGGCGAATCCCTGCCGGTCCCCGCCGCTCCCGGTGACAGCGTGCTTGCGGGCGGTGTCAACCTCAATGGTCTGCTGACCCTGCGGGTGGAAAAGCCCTTTTCCGACTCTGCGGCCAGCCGCATCCTGCGTCTTGTGGAGGAGGCCTCGGATAAAAAGGCCCGCAGCGAGCAGTTCATCACCCGCTTTGCCCGGATCTACACGCCGGCGGTGGTGGCCATCGCCGCGCTGCTTGCGGTGCTGCCGCCGCTGCTGGGTCTCGGCACATGGCGCGACTTTATCTATCGTGCGCTGGACTTCCTCGTCATTTCCTGCCCCTGTGCGCTGGTGATCTCTGTCCCTCTCAGCTACTTTGCGGGTCTGGGCTGCGCCTCCCGCAACGGTATCCTCATCAAGGGCGGCAGCTTCATGGACGTGCTGGCCCGGATCGACTGCGCCGCCTTTGACAAGACCGGTACGCTGACCGAGGGGCGCTTCTCCGTGCAGCAGCTCCTGCCCGCCTCCGGCGTCAGCGAGGAGACTCTGCTGGAGCTGGCGGCTCTGGCGGAATCGGCCTCCGGCCATCCGCTGGCCCTTTCGATCCTGAGCGCCTATGGCAAGGAGCCGGATCGCGCCGCGCTCAGCGAACAGACAGAGATCGCCGGAAACGGTGTCAGCTGTGTCTACGATGGAAAGACACTTCTTGCCGGCAAAGCCGCCTTTCTCACCGCCCGGGGCGTCGCGCTGCCGCCGCGCAGC
>CAYPWQ010000248.1:0-1729 GCA_964414495.1 uncultured Oscillospiraceae bacterium | reverse complement strand
ACACCTCCTTCTTCCTGGGCGCCCGTTCCGTCTGCCCCACCGCCACCATGGAAGTAACCTTCACCGGTTCCTGGTACGATGAGACCGCCGAAAAGGAAGGCGCCAACAAGCTGATCGCCAACGGCTGCGTCCTCATCAGCCAGCACGCTGACTCCATGGGCGCTCCCACTGCCTGCGAGACTGCCGGTGTCCCCAACGTTTCCTACAACGGCTCCACGCTTTCCGCCTGCCCCAACACCTTCATCGTTTCCTCCCGCATCGACTGGCAGCCCTACTACACCTATGCCATTGAGTGCGTGAAGAACGGCACCGCCATCGATGCCGACTGGTGCGGCGGCATTGCCGAGGGTTCCGTGGTCCTGACCGATGTCAACGAGGCTGCCGCTGCTGCCGGCACTGCCGAGGCTATCGAGGCTGCCAAGCAGGCTCTGGTCGCCGGCACCACCCATGTCTTTGACGCCGCTGCCTTCACCAAGGACGGCGCGGCTCTCACCAGCTACATGGCGGATGTGGACTCCGACAAGGACTACACCCCCGACACCGAGGTCATCGCCGACGGCTATTTCCACGAGTCCGAGTATCGCAGCGCTCCTTACTTCGATCTGCAGATCGACGGCATCAACCTGCTGGATACCAAGTATTAATCGCAGATTTTCCGGGAAGTCCCGCCCATTTTTTGGACGGGACTTCCCGCCCGTTCCATCCTGTGAAGGGCAGCGCAGTGACACTTTGCCGCCGCGTTGCCCTTTGCAGCTTGATGTGTGGCTGTGAGAAACGATATCCGAATTATCGCTTGAATGGGAGTGAAGTTGTTGGAGAACAAGATTGCAACCGTCAAAATGCGGGACGTGACCAAGAGATTCGGCTCCGTCCTTGCCAATGACCGCGTGTGGCTCGACATCTATAAGGGCGAGGTGCTGGCGCTGCTGGGCGAAAACGGCAGCGGCAAGACCACGCTCATGAATATGCTCTCCGGCATCTATTTCCCGGATGAAGGCCAGATCTTCGTGAACGATCGGGAGGTCGTCATCCGTTCCCCCAAGGATGCCTTTGCTCTGGGCATCGGCATGATCCATCAGCATTTCAAGCTGGTGGACGTGCTGACGGCGGCAGAGAATATCGTCCTGGGTCTGAAGGACGAGGGCCGGCTGAACATGGAAAAGGTCAAGACCCGTATCCGCGAGATCTGCGGGATGTATGGCTTTGATGTGGATCCCGACGAGAAGATATACAATATGTCCGTCTCCCAGAAGCAGACGGTGGAGATCGTTAAGGTGCTCTACCGCGGCGCGGACATCCTGATCCTGGACGAGCCCACCGCCGTGCTGACCCCGCAGGAGACGGACAAGCTTTTCGCCGTGCTGCGCAACATGCGCGACGACGGCAAGGCCATCGTCATCATCACCCACAAGCTCCACGAGGTGGAGGAGATCTCCGACCGCGTGGCCGTCCTGCGGCACGGGCAGTTCATCGGCGACCTGCCCACGAAGGAGACCAATGCGCAGGAGATGACCAACATGATGGTGGGTCATCCCGTGACGCTGAATATCGAGCGCCCCGACCCTGTGGACCCGAAGCCCCGCATCGAGGTGAAGGGGCTCACCGTACGCAGTCAGGAGGGCGTTCTGAAGCTGGAGGATGTGTCCTTCACTGTCCGCAGCGGCGAGATCCTGGGCATCGCGGGTATCTCCGGCTGCGGCCAGAAGGAGCTGCTGGAGGCTATCGCCGG
>CAYPWQ010000247.1:0-1734 GCA_964414495.1 uncultured Oscillospiraceae bacterium | reverse complement strand
CGCAAGAGAGGGCGAAACGGGGCAGGAGGAGCTGCTGTTCTCGGAACAGCTGCGCGGGCGCATCGGCGAGCGGGTGGTGGCCCGGGCCAACGCGCTGCACAGCGGCGCTGCCTATACCCTGGGGGCGGAAACGCGGGAGACCGACGGCGTGATCCTGCGCCGGGGCCGCGTGGAGTGCAACGGCGGCATTGCCATTGCCCTGCGGGAGCGGAAGCAGGCCATGTCCGCCGAGATCGCGGCGCTGCTGTTTTCGTGAGCGCGGAAGGAAGGGAGGAGAGCTGTTTTGCCGAAACAGGTGAATGCGAAAGACTGGCTCTGCGTCTCCGCCTATGTCCGCGCGCTGGAGGCAAAGCTGCTGACCGCCGCGGATTACCACCGTATGCTGGAGACGCAGGAGACCGCTGATGTGCTGCGTCTTCTGCAGGAGCACGGCTACGCTGTGACCGGCGCGTCGCAGACGGAGGTGGAGGACGCCATCCGCGAATCGCGGGAGGCGCTGATCGCCGATTTCGCCGGATTTTCCATGGATATGCGGCTGCTGGATCTGTTCCGCATCCGCTATGACTATCACAATGCCAAGGTGGTGCTGAAGGCGGCCGCCGCCGGTGTGGAGGCGGATGAGCTGCTGATGGAAGGCGGCCGCTTTGACAAGGAGGAGCTGGCACGGAGCCTGCGGGAGGAAGAGGACGAGCGGCTGCCGCAGGCCATGGCGGAGGCGGCGCAGGAGGCCCGCGCGGCTCTTGCCGCAGGCGACCCCCGCCGGGGAGATCTGGCGCTGGACCGCGCCTGCTACGCAGAACTCACCGCTCTGGCGGAGGCGCTGGGCAGCCCCTTCATCAGCGGCTATGTGCGGCTGATGATCGACGCGGAAAACGTCAAGACCCTGCTGCGGGTGGAGCGCATGTACGGCGGCGCCGAGCTGATGGCGGAGGCGGCGCTGGAGGGCGGCGAGGTCAGCGTTGACACGCTGCTCATCGCCGTGGAAAACGGCGCCATCACCGAGCCCTATCAGGCAACGCCCCTTGCGGGCGCGGTGGAGCACATCGCCCAGGCCATCCACGGCGGCGAGGTGACGCGGTTCGAAAAGGGCTGCGACGACACGCTCGTGCACTATCTGCAGGGCGCGGCGCTGGTGTCCTTCGGGCCCGAGGCGGTGCTGGCCTACTTTGCCGCCCGGGAGCAGGAGTTCCGCAACATCCGCATCCTTCTGCGGGGACGGGAAGCGGGACTCAGCAGCGAAAAGATCCGGGAAAGGATGCGTGAGAGCTATGTCTAAGATTGCGGTGCTGGGCCAGCGCGACAGTGTGCTGGGCTTTCGGGCGCTGGGACTGACCACGGTCTTCGCGGATGACCGCGAGACCGGGGTGCGCGAGCTCCACCGTCTGGCCCGGGAGGAATATAGCATCATCTATGTGACGGAATATCTGGCACAGCAGATGATCGAGGAGATCGACAGATACAACGAGTCCCCCGCGCCGGCGGTGATCCTGATCCCCGGCAAGGGCGGCAGCCTCGGCGTGGCGCAGGCAAGACTGCAGCGCGCCGTGGAACGCGCCGTGGGCGCGGACATCTCTTAAAGAAAAGGGGAGTCTCATGAGCGGAAAAATCATCAAGGTATCCGGCCCGCTGGTGGTGGCCGAGGGTCTGGAAGACGCAAACATGGCGGACGTGGTCCGCGTGGGCGAGCAGCGTCTCATCGGCGAGATCCTGAATATGACCGGCGGCCGCGCCTCC
>CAYPWQ010000246.1:0-1754 GCA_964414495.1 uncultured Oscillospiraceae bacterium | reverse complement strand
GCCCCGCATTTCGATGATATCGTTCGTATGCGTCTGCAAAAGACATACCTCCATCAAATCGCAAGAACGCCCTGCCGCTGCTATGGGCGGCAGGGCATATGGCCCAAAAGGGGGATTCAGGGTCTATCAGTCAGTGATGGCGGTGATGCCGTCGATGATCAGATCAAAGTAGGGGGCGCTGCGCACGCTGCTCTCATGGAATTCGCCATCGGACACCATTTCGATGCCGTCCAGGCCGTAGCAGGTGGTGCAGGTGGTCAGGGTCTCGCCGCCCACGGTGAAGGTAGCGGTGTCGAACACCTTAACGGTGCCGGCCTTAAAGGCGGCTTCCACTTCGGCAACCTTCTCGGCGGTGCCGGGGGCAACCAGCTTCTCGTTCAGCTCGGTGGTGTGGACAGCGCCCTCGGCGTAGCCCTTGCACCAGTCGCGGGCGATTTCCTCGCCGTTGATGACGCACTGCACGGCGTAGGTCACGTAAGCGCCCCAGTCACCGGCGGCAGAGGTCAGAGCGGAATCGGGAGCGGCGGGGATCATGGAGATGTTGTAGCCCACGCAGGGAACGCCAGCTTCCTGGCAGGCGGAGGGAGCGCCGGTGGTGTCGGCATGCTGGGAGATCAGCACGCAGCCATCAGCGATCAGGGCAGCGGCGGTTTCCTTTTCCAGAGCCATGTCAGCCCAGCTGCCGGTGTAGCGCACTTCCATGGTGGCGGAGGGGCACATGCTGCGGGCGCCCAGGAAGAAAGAGGTGAAGCCGGAGATTACCTCGGCGAAGGGATGAGCGCCAACGTAGCCGATCTTGGCGGCGTCCGCGGTGATGGTGCCGTCGTCGATCATCTGCTGCAGCTTCATGCCGGCCACAACGCCGCTGACGTAGCGGGACTCGTACACGGCGTAGAAGTAGTTGTGCACGTTATTCAGGGGGCTGGCCATGGCGGCGGTGCCGGTGGCGTGGCAGAACTGGATGTCGGGATATTCTTCGGCAGCCTGGAACACATAGCTCTCATGGCCAAAGCTGGTGGCGAAGATGATGTTGCAGCCCTGCTCGGCCAGGTCAACGGCGGCCTCGTAGGCGGCTTCGGTCTCGGGGATGTTGTATTTGCAGAGGACCTGCTCGTCGGAGATGCCCAGCGCTTCCTGCGCCTTTTTGAGGCCGTTCAGGTGGTTGGCGGAGTAGCCTTCGTTTTCGTCGCCGATGGTGATGTAACCAATCTTAATCTGGTCGGCGGGAATGCCTTCGGCAGTGGCGGATACCATGCACAGGCTCAGGGCCATGCACAGGGTGAGCAGCAGACTAACGAGCTTCTTCATAGCGGGAAAATCCTCCTCAATCATCAATCACTTGGGGTGAAAAGGAACAACGCTCTGTTATCATACACCGGATTTTGGCGTTTGTAAAGCCCAAATCCGAACTTTTTTATTTTTTTATAAAATTATGTTCGTAAAACACGAACCTTTTCCAAAAGGGACAGGCGGGTGGGGCTGGACGTTTCCTTATAAAAGGCGTATACTGATGCTGTGCTTTGCGCTGATGCAAAGCGCAGGAAGGACTTATTTGCATGCGTATCAATGTCACCCGCAGCTCCCTGCCGACGTTTGAGGAATATATGCAGGAGATTCGCCCCCTGTGGGACAGCCACTGGCTGACCAATAACGGCGAAAAGGAAGTGGCCCTGCAACAGGCTATGGAGGAAACCTTTCAGGTGCCCCACGTGCGCCTGTTTGTAAACGGTCACATGGCGCTGGAGGCGCTGCTT
>CAYPWQ010000245.1:0-1758 GCA_964414495.1 uncultured Oscillospiraceae bacterium | reverse complement strand
CGGAGGCGGTGGTGGCCAAGGTCATGTGGATCCTGGGCCAGACCCGGGACTTCGACGAGATCCGCCGCCTGTTCTATACGCCGGTGGCCTTTGACCTGCTTTACAGCTGATCTCCGGCTGCATGTTGTGAAAACGGGGGCAAAAAGCAAGGAAAATGGCCGAAAATTGTCCATTTCACCCATTGCATTTGCGCCCGTTTCCGCTACAATGTACTATCAGTGAAATTCACATAAGGGGGAAAAAGCGTGTTCAACAGTACTATGCGCACCAGTCAGGGCCGTCTGCTGGTGGCGGCCGTCGGCGTCGTCATCATGGCCATCGGCATCAACATTTTCACAACGCCCCTGCATCTCTACACCACCGGACTCATGGGCTATGCCCAGGTGCTGCGCACGGTGCTGGAGCAGTATCTCGGCATCCGCGTCACCGCCATCGACCTCGCGGGCGTGTTTTACTACATGATCAACGTTCCCATCCTGCTGCTCACGGCCCGGACGCTGGGCAAGGCCTTTGCCCTGCGCACCATCGTCTATACCACGCTCTATTCCGCGGCCACGGCCTTCATCCCCGTCCCGGCGGAGCCCCTCGTGACCGACCCGCTCACCGGCATCCTCGTAGGCGCCATCTGCATCGGCGTGGGCGACGGTCTGGTGCTGACCTGCGGGTGCAGCATCGGCGGCCTCGACATGCTGGGCCTTTACTTCGCCAAGAAGCGGGGCACGGCGGTGGGCGCCTTCGGCACCTATGCCAACGTTGCGCTGTTCGTGGTGTGCTTCTTCCTGTTCGACTTCTCCGTGGTGCTCTATTCCCTGATCTACATGGTGTTCAGCAACATGCTGCTGGACCGGATGCACCAGCAGAACATCAACCTGCAGGTCTTCATCTTCACCAAGAACCGTCAGGGCGAGATCGAGAGCCGCATCATGGAGGAGACCGGCCGCGGCGTCACCTGCTGGGTGGGCGAGGGCGCGTACACGGGCGAGAAGAACCATGTGCTCTGCACCTGCATCAACCGCTACGAGCGCGAGAAGATCGAGCGCATCGCCAAGGATGTGGATCCCTATGCCTTCATCATCGCCATCCCCGGCGTGTACATCAATGGCAACTTCATCCGCAAGGTGGATGCCTGAGCGGAGAGAAAAGCGAAACCGGAAAGCGGCAGGCATGGCCTGCCGCTTTTTTTGCCCCAAAACTGTTGACAAACGTAGACAGATATGATATACAGAAAGCAGGGAAATAGTCTACAACTGTAACCAAAATATCGGAAAAGGAGGTCTAAGGGATGCAGCACATGGATCTGACGCCCGCCGAGTGGCGGGTGATGGAGTGCCTCTGGGAGCGCGCGCCCCGGACGGGCCGCGAGGTGACAGAGCGCATGGCCGCCGTCATGGGCTGGAGCCGCAGTACCACACTGACGCTGCTGAAGCGGCTGACGGACAAGGGGTTCGTCCTCTGCGACAGCGAGGGGGCGAAAAACACCTTTTCGCCCGCCGTGCGCCGGGAGGAGGCGGCCCTGGCCGAGACGGAGACGTTTCTGGGCCGGGTGTATCAGGGGAGCCTCAGCATGATGGTCAGCGCCATGACCCGGCAGCAGGCCGTCCCCAGGAAGGAACTGGACGCGCTGTATGAGCTGCTGCGGCAGCTGGAGGAGGGGAGAACGTGAGCGCATGGATCCTTTCTTCCACCGTGCTGATCCTGGCGGTGGCGGCCCTGCGCCGTCTGCTGCGGGGCAGGATCAGTCTGCGGGTGCAGTATGCG
>CAYPWQ010000244.1:0-1760 GCA_964414495.1 uncultured Oscillospiraceae bacterium | reverse complement strand
ACGGCCTCGCCGTTCAGCAGCACGCCGCCCTCCGTCCGCCGCAGGCGCGACAGCATGTCCGAGGAAACGCCCCGCTCCCGCCGAAGTACCACTGCAGCGGTCTCACCCGCAAGGCGCTCGTCGATCAGAATGTGCAGATAGGGCATGGCCGCTCTCCTCCGTTTCAGGTCTTTTCCTTCAGTATAGCACAGCTGCCGCCCTTTGGGTAGTGGGAAGCGGCTGTCAGCCGCCGTCAAAGCCCCTGTGCGAAAGAGGATGGAGCGGCGGGGAAAGGTCATCAGTTTGCACGAAAAAAGCTGCTGTCAATGTGAAATTTAGTCAGGGAAACAGTTGGATTTTTCTCTTCTCTGTGATAGGATAAGGAATGGAAATTGACACGCGAAAGGCGGCGGTGATATGGCGGATATTTTCAACATTCTCGGGCCCATCATGGTGGGCCCTTCCAGCTCGCACACGGCGGGCGCGGCGCGGATCGGCAAGATGGCCCGCATCCTGCTGGGCGAGGAGGTGGCGGAGGCGCGGCTCCAGCTCCATGGCTCCTTTGCCGAGACCGGGCACGGGCACGGCACGGATCGTGCCCTGCTGGCAGGACTTCTCGGCATGAATCCCGACGATCTGCGCATCCCCTTCGCCTTCGAGGAGGCAGAGAAGGCGGGATTGCGATACAGCTTTGAAAAGGTGGAGCTCCGCAATGCCCATCCCAACACCGTGGTGCTGCATCTCACGGGAAAGAGCGGGCGGACGCTGGAGATGCAGGCATCCTCCATCGGCGGCGGACAGATCATGGTCAACGAGCTGGACGGCATCGAGGTGGAGTTCGACGGACATTACAACACCCTGGTCATCCACAATCAGGATGAGTTCGGCACCATCGCCGAGGTGACGCGCCTGCTGTCCAACTACCGCATCAATATCGCGCACATGAAGCTCTCCCGCCACCGCAAGGGCGGCGAGGCGCTCATGGTCATCGAAACGGATCAGACGGTGGAACCCCGCCTGCTGGAATGGATCGGCCAGTTCCCCGGCATCCTGAAGGTGACCTATTACGACAAGCGGGAGGAGGAACGCGACGATGCTTGACACCATGCAGCAGATCATCACCCGGGCGGAGGAGGAAAAGAAACCCTTCTGGGAGGTGATCCTGGAAAACGACATGGCCGCCAATGAATATGGCCGCGAGGACTCCCTTGCCAAAATGCTCACCGTCTGGCAGGCCATGGAGGAGGCATCCGACAGCTATACCGGCCAGCGCCGCAGCGTCAGCGGTCTCGTGGGCGGCGACGGACTGAAAATGCGCCAGTATACCCGCCGGGGCGAGTCCATGATCGGCGGCTATGTGAGCGAGGTCATCACCGAGGCTCTCTGCATGGCGGAGTCCAACGCCTGCATGCGCCGCATCGTGGCGGCACCCACGGCGGGCTCCTGCGGCGTGCTGCCTGCCGTGCTGCTCCCCCTCTGGCACAAGGGTGAGATCCGGCAGATCGACGTGCTGGCCGCGCTGTATACCGCCAGCGGCATCGGCGCGGTCATCGCGCAGCGGGCCTGCATCTCCGGCGCGGCCGGCGGATGTCAGGCTGAGATCGGCACCGCCTCCGCCATGGCGGCGGGCGCGCTGGTGCAGCTTCGCGGCGGCACGCCGCGGCAGATCGGCGAGGCGGTGGCCATGACGCTGAAAAACCTCATGGGTCTCGTCTGCGACCCTGTGGCGGGACTGGTGGAGGTGCCCTGCGTCAAGCGCAATGTCATCGGCGCGGTGAACG
>CAYPWQ010000243.1:0-1772 GCA_964414495.1 uncultured Oscillospiraceae bacterium | reverse complement strand
CGCCGAGACCCTCGTAGCGGCTCTGCAGCTCGCCATAGCGCCGGAGAGCCTCGCTGTCCCCCTCCATGCGGCGCTCCAGCTCCTGCATCTCCCGCTCCATGCGGTGGAGACGGTCAAAGGCGCTGCGCAGCACATCCTCCACCGTATACCCCGCGGGATACACGGGGATCTGGGAGATGAGTCCCACCCGGCGGCCGGAGGCAACGGCCACCTCGCCGCTGCTCGGCTCCAGCTCGCCGGTGAGGATCTTGAAGAGGGTGGTCTTGCCCGCGCCGTTGCGGCCCAGCAGACCCACCCGCTCACCGGCGTCGATCTGGAAGCTCACGCCGTCGAGTATGTTTTTTTCCAAGTCAAAGGATTTGACAAGATCCCTGACGCTGATATCGATCATGTGTTATCCGTTCTCTTTCTGTTGCGTTGCCGCAGGCCGCGGCGTGTCTTATTCCGCGAAGGGGTATTCCCGCAGCCAGTCGGCGGCAAGATCCAGCCGGTTCGCAAAGTGAGAGCCCTTCAGCAGGATGGCCGCGCCGGGGGTAAAGGCCGCCGACAGCTCATCATAGGCATCGTCCTTCTTCGCATACCAGCGCACGTCCCGGCAGCCGGCGTCCTTCGCCGCCTGCACCATGAATTCCCTGCAGAAGGGGCCCGTGCAGAGCAGGGTGTCGATCCCGAGCTCACCCACGAGACGGCCCATGTCCACATGGGCCTGCTCTGTTGCGCCGCCCAGCTCCTTCATGTCGCCGAGGAAGGCGATGCGCTTCGGTGCGTCCACCGCCGCGAGAGCCCGCAGCGCCGCCGCCATGGACTGGGGATTGGCATTATAGCTGTCGTTCAGCATGACGCGGCCGCCGGCGAGACGCTCCACCAGCAGACGGGGGCCGGTGTTTTTGAAGCCCGCCACGCCGCGGCAGATCTCCTCCGCCGTGAGGCCCAGCTCCTCGCCGATGGCAACGGCGATGGAGGCGGGATAGATCATGTGCGCGCCGGGGGCGGGGATGGTCAGGGGATAGTCCGCCTTTGCGGTGGAGACCACGCAGCGGATGCCCGCAAGCCCCAGATCCTCCACGGCATGGACGCGGACATTGCAGTTTTCGCCGAGGCCGCAGCGGAGGATGCGCTGGGGCAGGGTCACGGTATTCAGCAGCGGATCGTCGCCGTTGAGCACGGCCACACCGTCCGGCTCCAGATTTTCAAAAATCTCGCTCTTGGCCCGCAAAATACCCTGCTGACTGCCGAGGAACTCCATGTGGGCCACGCCGATGTTGATGATGACGGCGAAGCGGGGGCGCACCATTTCGCCCAGCCAGCGGATCTGGCCGAAGTTGTCCATGCCCGTTTCGATGACGGCGGCCTCGTGCGCGTCGTTCAGCTCCAGCAGGATCATGGGGGTGCCCAGATCGCCGTTGAAGTTCCCCTGGGTCTTGAGAGTGTTGAAATGCTCAGCGAGGACAGCGGCCACCATCTCCTTGGCCGTGGTCTTGCCGGTAGAACCGGTGATCTGCACGAAGGGGATGTGGAAGCGGCTGCGATAGGCCGCGGAGAGGGCCTTCAGCGCCTCGCGGGTGTCCGGCACCTGGATATAGAACTTCCCGGGCAGCAGGGTCTCCGGCGTCCGGGCGGTCAGGCAGCCCGCCGCGCCGCCGCGCAGCGCCGCGTCGATGAAATCGTGTCCGTCGAAGCGCTCGCCCTTCCAGGGAAGGGACAGGCTCCCCTCCGGGACCGTGCGGCTGTCGGTGGAAATACGGTCAACGCGCGTCCCCTCGTCGCCCTGC
>CAYPWQ010000242.1:0-1774 GCA_964414495.1 uncultured Oscillospiraceae bacterium | reverse complement strand
GTGCGCAGGGCGCGCCCACATGCTGTTTCAGAAGCAGCTGAATGTTAGACATTGTCATATTCCTTCTTTCATTTCAATCTGTTTTGTTGAATGATTTCACGGCACATACCTTTAGGTATCATTCAAATTATAGGCTTTGCTTCGCTTTTCGTCAACTTTCCGGACAGTGTTTTTCTTGTTTGTGTTATCGGTGTTTTCGATTTCTCTCCTTTTCCATGCCCGCGCAATCGGCGATTGACAAAGGGCCGCGGGACAGATACAATTTTCTGTAACAACACGCGCCGCCCAACGGCGGCGAGGGATCAGGAGGACAGGCTATGAAAATCGTTGTGCTGGACGGCTACACGGAGAATCCCGGCGACCTCAGCTGGGAGGGACTGGCGCGTCTCGGCGAGCTCACGGTCTATGACCGCACCTCGCTCACGGATGAGGAGGAGGCCATCCGCCGCATCGGTGACGCAGAGGTGGTCTATACCAACAAGACCCCCATCACCAGGCGGGTGCTGGACGCCTGCCCGGGCATCCGCTTCATCAGCGTCCTCGCCACGGGGTACAACTGCGTGGACTATGTCTGTGCCCGGGAAAAGGGCATCCCCGTCACCAACATCCCCACCTACGGCACCGCCGCCGTGGGGCAGTTCGCCATTGCCCTGCTGCTGGAGATCTGCCATCATATCGGCCATCACAACGAGACTGTCCACGCGGGCCGCTGGGAGCATGCCGACGACTGGTGCTACTGGGACTATCCCCTGATCGAGCTGGACGGCAAGACGCTGGGCATCATCGGCTTTGGCCGCATCGGTCAGACCACCGGCCGTATCGCAAAGGCCATGGGTATGCACGTCCTTGCCTATGACGGCCACGAGAGCGAGAGCGGCCGCGCCATCGCGCAGTACACCGATCTCGACACTCTGCTGGCCTCCTCCGACGTGGTGGCGCTGCACTGCCCCCTGTTCCCGGAGACCCAGGGCATCATCAACCGCGACACCATCGCGAAGATGAAGGACGGGGCCATCCTGCTGAACAACAGCCGCGGCCCTCTCGTGGTGGAGCAGGATCTGGCGGACGCGCTGAACAGCGGAAAGCTGGCCGCAGCGGGTCTGGACGTGGTCTCCACCGAGCCCATCCGGGGCGACAATCCTCTGCTCACGGCGAAAAACTGCATCATCACGCCCCACATCAGCTGGGCGGCGAAGGAGAGCCGTCAGCGCATCATGACCGCGGCGGAGGAAAATCTCCGGGCCTGGCTCGCCGGTGCGCCGGTGAACGTGGTGAATCCCTGAACATATGGAGCTAAGGAAGATCATCGTCCTTTCGGACTCCTTCAAGGGCACGCTCTCCAGCCGGGAGATCTGCCGCATCACCCGCTCGGTGGCGGCCGAGCTGATCCCCCGCTGTGAATTTCTCGCCCTGCCCGTGGCGGACGGCGGCGAGGGCACGGTGGACTGCTTTCTCGACGGCTGCGGCGGCGAGGCGGTGACGCTTTCCGTCACCGGCCCCTTCCCCGGCGAGGAGCGGTCAGCCCGCTATGCCCTGCTGCCGGACGGCACGGCGGTGATCGAGTGCGCCTCCTGCGCGGGCCTGCCGCTGGTGGAGGGGCGCAAGGATCCCTGCCGCACCACTACCTATGGCGTGGGGCAGCAGATGCGCCACGCTGTGGAGCACGGGGCAAAGCGCATCATTCTGGGTCTCGGCGGCAGCGCCACCAACGACGGCGGCTGCGGCGCGGCGGCCGCGCTGGGCGTCCGCGTTTTCGGCGGGGCGGGCAAGTCCT
>CAYPWQ010000241.1:0-1789 GCA_964414495.1 uncultured Oscillospiraceae bacterium | reverse complement strand
TTATCTCCGCGAGCTGGAGAGCGCCACGCCGGAGCGCATCCGGGCGGCGGCGCAGACCGTGCGCCTGGATACGGTGTATTTCCTCAGCGGAAAGGAGGCGCAGGCATGAAGCGTTATGACTATCCCGACATTGGCGAGAGCGTGTACCGCGCCACACTGAAAAACGGGCTGAATCTGGCAGTGGCGCCCAAGCGGGGCTTTGCCAAGACCTATGCCGTCTTTGCCGTGCGGTACGGCGGCATGGATCTGCGCTTTCAGATCGGCGGCGAATTTCTGGACACCCCGGCGGGCATCGCCCACTATCTGGAGCACAAGATGTTCGACACGGCGGAGGGCAACGCCCTGCAGGAGCTGGCGCTGAACGGCGCCGAGCCCAATGCCTTCACCGCCAACGGCATGACCGCCTACTACTTTGAATCCACGGAAAAATTCGAGGAGAATCTGCGCATCCTGCTGTCCTTCGTGTCCGTGCCCTATTTCACGGAGGAAAGCGTGGAAAAGGAGCGGGGCATCATCGCGCAGGAGATCCGCATGGTGGAGGACAACCCCGAATGGCGGGTCTATGAGCAGCTGCTGCAGAGCCTTTATCAGAACCATCCCATCCGCGTGCCCATCGCGGGCACTGTGGAGAGCATTTCCCACATCACCGCCGACACCCTTTACGACTGCCACCGCATGTTCTATACCCCGGCCAACATGTTCCTTGCGGTGGTGGGCGACGTGGAGCCGGAGCGCATCGCCGCCATCGCGGAGGAGATCCTGCCGCAGGAGAGCGCCCCGGCCGCGGCGCGGGATTACGGCGCGGCCGAGCCGGAGACTGCGGCGGCGCGGGAATGCGAGCGGGAGATGGAGGTCTCGCAGCCCAGCTTCCTTGTGGGCTTCAAGTGCGCCGTGCCGCCGGAGGGCGAGGAGGAGCTGCGCAATTCCCTTGTGGGCGAGCTGGCCTGCGACATTTTGCTGGGCGATTCCAGCCCCCTGTTCAACCGCCTCTATAACGAGGGCCTCATCAACGGCGGCTTCGGCGGGGGCTACGATATCCTCAGCGGCGCGGCCATGCTCTATGCCGGCGGCGACAGCCGCGATCCCCATGCCGTGCGCGACGCCATTCTGGCGGAGGCCGCGCGGGTGGCGGAGGAGGGCGTGGACAGCGCCCGCTTCCAGAAGATCCTCCGCGGCAATTACGGCGAGACCCTGCGGGGCTTCAACTCCTTTGAAAACATCGCCATGCTGCTGACGGAGGGGGCTTTCCGGGGCTACGATGCCTATCGCTTTGCCGAGCTCTACCGCAGCATCACGGAGGAGGATGTGCGCGGCTTCATCCGCCGGAATCTGACGGAGGGACACTGCGCCCTGTCTGTCATCCGTCCGGCGGCGGGCTGCGCGGAGGAAGAGGAGGAAGAGGCATGAGAGCGCTGAAAAACATGCCCGTCAGCTTCCCCGGCCTTTTCGGTGACTGGGAGATGACGGCCTCCCCCGTCTGCTTCCATCTGGGGGACAAGCCCATTTACTGGTATGGCGTCATCATTGCGGCGGGGCTGCTGCTGGCGCTCTTCTTCTGGCTTTCTGCTTTTTCCTCGCATTCCCGCCGGCTGGTACGCTTCATCGTCTCCCTTTCTCAGCATGGAGACAGCTACGACCGTGCCGCTTCCTCCAGCATCTGGTACATGCTCTCCCGGCCGCTGGGCAGGGCGCTCTGGCTGAAGGGACGCTACCTGGATCAGTTCATGGACATCATTCAGGACATGAATGCGTGGCTCGTTGACGAAGATGGGAAAGA
Organism: uncultured Oscillospiraceae bacterium; assembly: GCA_964414495.1. GTDB lineage: Bacteria > Bacillota > Clostridia > Oscillospirales > Oscillospiraceae > RGIG5472. The sequence continues at coordinate 12 of CAYPWQ010000241.1, read as the reverse complement.
ACAGTTCTTCAC
>CAYPWQ010000240.1:0-1811 GCA_964414495.1 uncultured Oscillospiraceae bacterium | reverse complement strand
CTTTCGCTCCAGCAGGATCAGGGGGAAGCGGGAAAGCTCCTCCAGCGTGTAGGGATGGTCGAAGTCGCAGTCGTAGTCCGGCGCGGCCACGAACACGGTGTGGGTCTCGAAGCAGGGCGTGACGGCCAGGGTGCTCACATCCGCCTCCGGCGGCAGGCTCACAAAGGCCACGTCCACCTTGCCGCTGCGCAGCTCCTCCAGAATCTTCTGGCTGCGGCCCACCGTCACCTCCAGCCGGATGCCCGGATAGCGCTTGTGAAAGCGCTCCAGATAGGGCAGCAGGTATTGCGCCGTCACGGTCTCACTGGCCCCGATGGTCAGCTTGCCCGCCTCCAGCGTCAGGGACTGGGTCAGCTTGCTCTCGCCGCTCTGCAGCATGCTCATGGCGCTGCGGACGTGCTCGTACAGCACCTCGCCGTCCGCCGTCAGGGTCACGCCCCGGGGCCCGCGGTTAAAGAGCCGCACCCGCAGCTCGTCCTCCAGCTGCTTCATGGCCTGCGACACGGCGGATTGGGACACATAGAGGTTCCGGGCGGCGGCAGAGAAATTCTCCTGCTCGGCCACCTCCTGAAAAATGCGGTACAGCTCCAGCCGGACGGCCATGGGCAGCGCTCCTTCCATGAGAGGGACTCATATCCCGCGGTGTTTCTCAATGCTATACTAATACCATGCCCCGTCCCCGCCTGTCAAGTCCGGGGGGCGGGGAAAAGGGCGGCGGGGCAGAGACGGCGCTTGACGAACGGCGGCGACAATTCTATAATAAAGGCAAATATGAGCCGCCCTTCGGCGGCAGAAAACGGAGGCGAGTCCCATGATCCTTCTGAACCGGCAGCAGATCCGCCAGGTGTTCTCCATGCAGGACGCCATCGAGGCCAACAAAGAGGCCTACACCCTGCTTGCGCAGGATAAGTGCCAGGTGCCCCTGCGCACCCAGATCCCCTCTCCCGCCGTGGGCGGCACGTTCCTGTTCATGCCCTCCTTCTCCGAGGAGCTGGGCGCGGCGGGCCTGAAGATCGTGAACATTTTCCCGCAGAACGCGGAGAAGGGGCTTTCCACCTCCCCTGCCTCCGTGCTGCTGATGGACGCCGAGACCGGCGTCGTCACCGCCATGATGGACGGCACCTGCGTCACCCAGATGCGCACCGGCGCGGCCTCCGGCCTTGCCTTCGCGCTGTTCGCCCGGAAGGATGCCTCTGTGGGCGCGCTCATCGGCACGGGTTCGCAGGCCGCCTGCCAGCTGGAGGCCATGCTGACGGCCTGCCAGCTGAAGGAGGTCCGCATTTTCAGCCGCAACGCGGAAAAGCGGAACGCCTTTGTGGAAAAGATGCGGGTGGAGCTGGCCGCCTTCGGCGCAGAGCTGATCTCCGCCGACTCCGCGGACGAGGCCGTGGACGGTGCGGATGTCATCATCGCCGTGACCCCCTCCACCGTCCCCACATTCTCCGCCGACAAGGTGAAGAAGGGTGCGGTCATCAGCGGCATCGGCTCGTATCAGCACCACATGCAGGAGCTGGATCCCGCCATCTTCGCCCGCTGCAGCAAGCTCTATTTCGACTCCCGCAGCGCCGTGCTGTCCGAGTCCGGCGACATCACCAAGCCTCTTGCGGACGGCACCCTCACCGAGGCGCAGTTCACCGGCGACATCGGCGATGTGCTGCTGGGCAGGGTCACGGGTCGCGAGAGCGACGACGAGATCATCGTCTTCAAGGCGGTGGGCGTTGGCGTGCAGGATCTGGTGGCGGCGCAGCACATCCTGCGCAGGGCGGAGAGCGCCGGCGTCGGCACCCAGTGGAACTGAAAAGCACAGGATC
>CAYPWQ010000239.1:0-1812 GCA_964414495.1 uncultured Oscillospiraceae bacterium | reverse complement strand
CATGATGAGAGTGAGCGCGGCGGACTTCTCCTCCGGCTCCGCCACAAAGGCGATGCTGCCCCGGCCCATGACGCTCTGATAGAAATAGGAGTGTCCGCAGGCGGTGTCCGCGGTCAGCAGCTCGTGCTTCGTGTCCATTTCAAAGAAGCAGCGGCCCTTTTCGCGGATCAGGGCGGCCTTGCGGCCCTCCTTCGCGCCATGGAGATAGAGCACGCGCCCGCCGTTCTCCTCCGCCATGACAAAGTTCACCGGAACAATGTACGCCTCCTCGCCGTCCACAAAGCCCAGACGACAGCAGTCGCAGCTGCGGATGATGGCGTCGATCTTCCCGGCATCGGTGACCTCGCGCTCTTTGCGTCTCATGTTCATAGTCAGTCCCCCTGTTCAAATTTGTTCAGTCGGGCAGCACGGTTTTGCCGTCCGGCAGAGTAAACGCACTTTCCTCCGGCTCACTGCCCGTGGCTGCGGCCGTCATGCGATAGACCAGCGTCTCGCCCTCGTACTTTTCCGCTGCGGCCAGCAGTCCGTCGCTGACGCTGACCCAGCAGCAGAGCGTTCCGCCGCCCTCCGCTGCCGACTCCACATAGATGCAGTCCGCCCCGGCATAGCTGCGGTAGCCCGCCTTGGTGATGCGCTCCGTTTCCAGCTCCAGCACATCCTCATAGGTGGGGATGCCCTGCTCGGCATCGGCATCAAATTCCCCCGCCGCGCCGGTGTAGACCGACTTTTCCACGCCGTACCAGATGTGGGTGGTGGTGCCGTCGGTCAGGCAGCGGCGCAGCGTGCCGTCCGCAAGCTGCGTGTCGATCCGGATCCAGCCGGACATGGCCTGCACGGTGGAGACCTGCGTTCCGCTGCCGCCCGCCCAGAAGCGCTCCACCGTGACGCTGCGGGTATAGCTCTCAGGCCGGTGGAGCGTGGCGATGGCCCGCTGCACCGTCTGTGGTGTCACGGCAATCTGATTGATGGCGCTGCCGTCGTTCTCGCCGCTCTCCGTCTCCGGGGAGACGGACTCCTCCGGCAGATGGATGTGGGACGTGCGGCGGACGCCATTGGCCGCCAATAAAATCACGATCAGGAGAGTCAGCGCGGCAACGGCCATCAGCATGGGGGCATTTTTCCGTTTCACTGCGTTCTCCCCTCCCTTTTTCTCAGTCTTCCGCGAGATAGTCCGCCGGACGCTCGCCCCGGTCATAGTACCAGAGGATGGCATCCGCGATGCGGCGGCAGGCGTGGCCGTCGCCATAGGGGTTCACGGCGTGGGCCATGGCAGCATAGGCCGCGGGATCCCCGATCAGCTCCTCCGCCATGCGGAGGATGTCGTCATACTGCACGCCGCAGAGCTTCACCGTGCCGGCCTCCACCGCCTCGGGGCGCTCCGTCTCCCGCCGCATGACGAGCACGGGCTTGCCGAGAGAGGGTGCCTCCTCCTGCAGACCGCCGCTGTCGGTCATGACCATGTAGCAGCGGGCCATGAGATTGTGCATCTCGTCCGCGGAGAGCGGGTCGATCAGGTGCACCCGCTCGGTGCCCGCAAGATAGGTCTGCACCGCCTCGCGCACCACGGGACTGAGATGCACGGGATAGACCAGCTCCACATCCCTGTTCCGCTCGGCGATGGCCTTCAGCGCCAGCATGATCTCCCGCATGGGCTCACCGTAATTCTCCCGGCGGTGGCAGGTGACGAGAATGATCTTCTTCCCCGCGTAATCCAGCTCGTTCAGCACGGGCGTCGAGAAGTGATAGTCCTTCTTCACTGTGGTCTTCAGCGCGTCGATGACGGTGTTGCCGGTGACAAAGATGTTGTCATGG
>CAYPWQ010000238.1:0-1816 GCA_964414495.1 uncultured Oscillospiraceae bacterium | reverse complement strand
GGAGGCAAGGGCCATGATGACACGGCAACAGGCAAACGCAAAAGAACGCGCCGAGCAGAAGCTCATTCAACGCGGCATGGCACTGCGCAAGTCGAACCCGTTGGTGGAGGATATTTATCAGCGGGCCTTCTTCGAGGGCGCTGCAGCCGCGAACAGGTTTGCCGTGAAGGACTGCTACGCAGCCGCCGTGCTGGCGCTGCATGAGCTGGAGGGCTACGGCAGTAAGCGCAACGAGCGCTTCCTCCAGCGGATGGATTACTACCTCACCAGCAAGCTCAGTACGGAGGAGCTGATTGATGAGGCGCTTGAAGAAGCGGGGGTCAGGGTCGATTTCCGGGAGCCGTTCCCGGAGGACAGGATTCAGGAGGTAGAAAAATGAACAAACTGGAGCTTCGATTGAAGGATCTGATGGAGGAGCTGATCAATGACGATGAACAGATCTCACTGTGGCTGGACGGCAAACCGGCAGTATCGGGTAAATGCTGGAGGCTGCGGAGTACGCTGAACAGCAATATTCTAAACACCTCGGTGATCGGTATCAGCTCCCTGCCTGACGCGCTTTTGATTCGAGCCGATATCTATGAGGTGCTGGAATGAAGATCATCAAGCCCGGCGCCCCGGAAGTGCTGGAAAAGCTGAACCAAACGTTTGAATGTTCATTCTGCGGCTGTGTGTTTGTGGCGAAGAAGCAGGACTACTCCGAGGACTACGCCACATACTTCACCAGATGCGCGGTCGTGCGTATCGCAGAATGCCCGGAGTGCGGCGAATACTGCCGCGTGGAGGTGCGTTATGACTGATAACATCGTTGGCTACGCGGTCTACACCGCAGAGCGCAAACCCCGGTATTTTGCCGGGATGATGCGCGGAGAGCCGGTGCTGTCCACCAGGGCGGAGGACATGCACATCTTTGAGCGCCAGAGCGCGGCGGAAGCGATGCGTCTGCTGGTGGAGGAGCGCACCGGCAAGGGGGCAAAGATCACCGAGGTGCTGGAGGGGGTGAGGGTGGATGGCTGAAATCAGGATGACCTGTCCGTACTGCGGGACGGTAATGGCAGCACTTCCGTACCACAAGCCTGCGTGGTACGACTGCATCAAGTGCGGCATAAGGTTCCCGATAAAGCTGACGCCTGCCGCCAAGCCTGCCAAGGAGCCGCGCGAGATAACCTTCCGCGATTTTCTGTACTGCATACCCGCCGTGCAGAAGATGCGCGTAACCTACAACGATACGGTTATTGTTGAGGGGACGCAGGACGTTATCTCATGGTTAGAGAACGAAGGTATCCGCAAGGCTGACGTGATCAATGTGACGACTGAGGGCGACGTGCTTCTGGTGGAGGTGGCAAACAATGATTGAGTATCTGGACATGCCCGACGCATGGAGCAAGGTCAAGCGTGCGGCACGGGCGACCGTCAGCCTTGACGGGGAGGGGAAATACCCCTCCCCCGAATGGAAGAAGGCCATCCTGCTGGCCGAGCACAGCCCGATTCGGAAGATCAAAGCCGAATGGCGCTGGAAGGGCTTGAAATACTGGGTGTCGGTGCATCTCGTCCGGCACAAGCACGGCATTGAGCACTGGGTGACCACTCAGCGCAGCGACCGAACCAGCATCCCCCGCGACAAGCTGCCGCAGGATTCCAAAGTTGACCATATGTGCGAGGCGAATGCTCAGGCGCTCATCAACATCAGCCGCAAGCGGCTATGCACTCAGGCAGCGCCGGAGACACGAGAAGCATGGGCGGAAGTTAAAGAAGCTGTCAGGGGCATCGACCCGGTGCTGGCATCCGTCATGGTTCCAGAGTGCATCTACCGGGG
>CAYPWQ010000237.1:0-1817 GCA_964414495.1 uncultured Oscillospiraceae bacterium | reverse complement strand
CAAGAAAGGCCTCCAGGCAACCCTTTTTTCGGGCGAGCTGGAGACCTTTTTTATTTCGCGCTATTTTGCAACGCGCCCTTGAGCTTTTTTATCTCCCCAATGCGCGGTAGAGGAAGGTGACGATCTGCGCTCTGGTGCAGGGGGCTGCGGGGCTGAAATGGGCTTCATCCGTGCCGCCGGTGATATTCTTCCCGTAGGCCCAGGCCACTGCGTCGGCATAGTAGGCCCCGGCGGGGACATCGGCGAAGGGTGCCGCCTCTGCTGCGGCGCCGCCCAGGGCGCGGCAGAGCAGGGTTACGATTTCACCCCGGGAGCAGGCCGCATCGGGGCTGAACGAAGCTGCGCTCGTACCCTTGGTCACGCCGCTGGAAACCGCCCAGTCCACCGCAGAGGCGTAGTAGGCATCCCGGTCCACATCGGCGAAGCTGCTGGGATAGGAGGCCGCCGGGCAGCCGAGCGCCCGCCACAGGAAGGTCACGGCCTGGGCTCTGGTGCAGCCCGCGTTGGGGCTGAAATGGGTCCTGTCGGTGCCGCCGGTGACGCCGGAGCCGTAGGCCCAGCAAACGGCGTTATAGAAATAATCGCTGGAGTGCACATCCTCAAAGGGCATTTCGGGCAGGCTGGCCAGCAGTCCGGCCAGCAGCTCCGTCAGCCCGTCGGAGCCGCCCTCAGCAGGTTCATCAGGGATTTTCTCCCACTTTGCGGTCAGCTTAAAGCCGTCAAGTTCCTCGGGCTGTTCCGCAAAGTTCCACGGATTGCCGTTTTCCTCAAACCAGCCAACGAAATTGTAGCCCTCGCGCTGAACAGGCGGTTCGCCCAGGGGATAAAGCGTATTGCCAACCACAACACCGCTCCGTGTCGTGCCATCGCCCAGGTCAACCGTAATGCTGTGCTGCGTGCCCTCAATTATACCGTTCCCTGTGATCCCGCCAAGGAACACGCCGCCGGTGATCTCGCCGTCGTTCTTTACCTGGCCATAGAACACGCCGCCGGTAATTTTGGCTTTGGCTTCGTTCCCGTATCCTGATATATAATGCATGTTCGTCACTTCTTCATAGAACACGCCGCCTGCAATTTCAGACTCACGTGCTCTTCCGACGCTGATTTCAGCATAATTGAACACCTCGTTACGGAACACACCGCCTGTAATCAGGCCAGCCCTATTATTGCCATCAATAAGCTCCCCATTTCTCACGACCCCAAAAAAGGTTCCACCGTTGATCGGGCAAGCATCCATAACGCCATGCTGCACCTCACCCTTGAAGGTATTTCCGGCAAAAGGAAAATTCCAGGTATTTATCACATTGCAATCCAGTGTTGTGCCGCCTGGCAGCGTTACAGTGCCGCCATCATTGAATATGCCCGTTGTGCAGTTGATGATTTTTCCGTCGGTCATGTTGAAGGTGCCTTTATAGTTACAAACGCCGTATTTCGCGCCGGAGATCGTGCCGCCGTTCATGGTGAAGGTACTGTCCACATCGACGTAAACATACCCATTGGAGATTGTGCCGGTCTTCCCCAGGCTGCTGTCCGTCAGCGTAAATGTGCTTCCTACAAAACCTTTCGAAGCTGCATCGTAGCCGTTGGTCACATCAATTGCATGGCCCTTCTCTCGCCGCAGGGTAAAGCCGTTCAAATCAAGCGTGACATCGGCGTTCGGGGAAATATGAATACTGGCGTAGAGCGTAAGATTTTCGCCCAGCTTATAGCAGCCGCTCGGGAGCAGATAAACACCATAGGACGTTCCTACAGGCGATTCAGGCGTTCCAGCCTTGGTAAAGCTGTCCTGCGTCAGAATCCACGGGTCAGCTGCTGTT
>CAYPWQ010000236.1:0-1839 GCA_964414495.1 uncultured Oscillospiraceae bacterium | reverse complement strand
CCCTCAGCGACGAATCGGTGAGCATCCGCGACCCCCGTCTGCGGCAGGCGGAAAAGCTGGCCCTGATCCTGGGCACGGAGGGGGACGGCCTCTCGCCGGAGACCGTGGCCCGCTGCGATTTCACCGTGCGCATCCCCATGTTCCACGGTGTGGACTCGCTGAACGTGGCGGCGGCCAGCGCCGTGGTCTTCTATCAGCTGGCGCAGCCGGAAAACTGAAGCGCAGGGAGGGTCGCCTCCCTGCTTTTTTATTGCACTTTTTGCACAGGGAATTGCACCTTTCCCACTGTGGTGACCCCGCTGCGGCGGTCTTTTCCGCCCCGGAGAGGCTCTGCTGCGCCGGTACTTTTTAATATAATGTAAACATTTTGAAAATGCGACATTTTCCGCCATCCGTCGCTTGCTAAGGGCGTTTTTTCCGGCGTATAATGCCAATCAAGAGCCTGCCCCGGCAGGCGTCTTTCTCGTTGGAAAGGAAACGAACCATGCTGGAACTGAAACAGATCACCAAAGTTTATCCCTCCGGTGACACCGACGTGCAGGCGCTGAAGGGCGTGAGCCTGCGCTTCCGCCGGAGCGAATTCGTCTCAATCCTGGGCCCCTCCGGCTGCGGCAAGACCACGCTGCTGAACATCATCGGCGGACTTGACCAGTACACCGAGGGCGACCTCATCATCAACGGCCGCTCCACCCGGCACTACAAGGACCGGGACTGGGACGCCTACCGCAACCATTCCGTGGGCTTTGTCTTTCAGAGCTACAACCTGATCCCCCACCAGACGGTGCTGAAAAACGTGGAGCTGGCGCTGACGCTCTCGGGCGTGTCCAAGGCCGAGCGCCGGCAGCGGGCCAAGGCCGCGCTGGAGCAGGTGGGTCTGGGCGATCAGCTCTATAAAAAGCCCAACCAGATGTCCGGCGGCCAGATGCAGCGCGTGGCCATCGCCCGCGCCATCGTGAACGATCCGGAGATCATTCTGGCCGACGAGCCCACCGGCGCGCTGGACACCCAGACGAGCCTGCAGGTCATGGAGATCCTGCGGGGCATTGCCAAGGATCGTCTCGTCATCATGGTAACGCACAATCCGGAGCTGGCCGAGCAGTACTCCACCCGCATCGTCCGCATCCTGGACGGTGTGCTCACGGCGGACTCCGCCCCCCTGACGGAGGAGGAGCTGCGGGCGGAGGAGGCGGCGGATGCCGCGGAAAAGGCCGCGGCTCACGAGAAAAAGAAACCCTCCATGTCCCTTGCCACCTCCTTCGGCCTGTCTCTGCGGAATCTGGTCTCCAAAAAGGGGCGCACCATCCTCACCTCCTTTGCCGGCTCCATCGGCATCATCGGCATCGCGCTGATCTATGCCGTCTCGCAGGGCACCACCAATTACATCGACACCCTGCAGGAGGACACCCTGGCCTCCTATCCCCTCACCATCGAGGCGGAATCCATGGATGTCGGAAGCCTGCTCATGAACTTCATGGGCAGCGCCGAATCCGCCGGGGCGCACGAGCTGGACGGCGTGTATCAGAAGACCATGATCTACGACATGATCACGGCCCTGAACACCACCGAGAGCACGGAGAACGATCTGAAGGCCTTCAAGTCCCACATCGAAACGGAGCTGGCCGACGACGACAGTACGCTTTCGCAGGCGCTCAGCGGCGTGCAGTACACCTATGATCTGAATCTCCCGGTCTACACGAAGAACGTGGACGGCAGCATCATCCGCTCTGACGCGCAGGAGCTGATGCAGGAGCTGCTGGTGGAATACTTCGGCATGGACGTTTCCGGTATGCTGAATCTGGAGAGCGGCGGCATGAGCATGCAGGATGCCATGTCCTCCTC
>CAYPWQ010000235.1:0-1842 GCA_964414495.1 uncultured Oscillospiraceae bacterium | reverse complement strand
GAGGTCAACCGCGAGTCCAACACCATCGGCTCCAAGTGCTGCGACGTGGCCACTGCCCGCGTGGTGGTGGAGCTGAAGGGCGAGGTGGAGAAGATCCGCGAGCAGGTGCAGAACATCGAATAAGCCCCGGCAATAGAGAAGAGAAAGAGAAAAAAGAGAAGAAGGGAAGGAAACAGGATGAAGCTGATCGGCATCGGCTTTGGCAGCATGGTCTCCGCCGACCGCATGGTGGCGGTCATCGCGCCGGACAGTGCGCCGGTGAAGCGTCTGATCCAGGAGGCCCGCGAGCGCGGCATGCTCATCGACGCCACCTATGGCCGCAAGACCGCATCGGTCTTTATCATGGACAGCGGACACGTGGTGCTCTCCGCCGTGGCGGCGGAGAAGCTCGCCGCCCGGGCGGGAATCGACGTGCTGCCGATGGAGGAATGAGATGGAAAAAGGAAAGACGTTTATCATTTCCGGCCCCTCGGGCGTCGGAAAGAGTACGATCCTGCATAAGCTGTTTGAGCGGAGGAAGAATCTGTACTTCTCCGTCTCCGCCACCACCCGTGCGCCCCGCGCGGGCGAGCGCGACGGTGTGCACTATCACTTTTCCACTGTGGAGGAGTTCCGCGCCCAGATCGAGCAGGGCGCGTTTCTGGAGTATGCCGAATTTGTGGGCAATTACTATGGTACGCCCCGGCGCTATGTGGACGAGGCCATGGAGCGCGGCGAGGATGTGATCCTCGACATCGAACTGCAGGGCGCGGATCAGGTGCATGCGATCCGGCCCGAGACCGTCCGCATCTTTATCCTGCCGCCGTCTGTGGCGGAGCTGGAGCGCCGCCTGACCGACCGCGGCACGGAGTCGGCGGAAAAGGTGCAGGGCCGTCTGGCCCGCGCACGGGAGGAGCTGAAGAGCGTCCACACCTATGATTACATTGTCATCAACGACGACGTGGAGCACGCGGTCAGTGAGCTCGACGCCATCATGACGGCGGAGCATTGCCGCGCGGCTGACCGCGCCGCTCTGCTCTGAGCGATAGAGACCCTGTCAACCAACGGACCGGCTCTGCCGGGAATGAAGAAAGGAAGAAAACATTATGATGCTTTACCCCGCTATGTCCAGCCTGACCAAGCATGTGCCCGACCGCTATTTCCTCGTGAACGTGGTGGCGCGCCGCGCCCGCCAGATCTCCGAGGAGGCCGAGCAGGCTGAGATCCAGCTGACCGAAAAGCCCGTGACCCTGGCCATCCACGAGGTCGCCGCCGGTCAGATCGACGCCAGCGAGATCGAATTCAAGTAAGCCGCCTGTGGGCGGAAAGGGGGGAGCGGAGTTGGATCAGATCACGGCGGCGAAGATCGCCGTTTCCGCCGCCCCCTATTCTATTGACCGGCCCTATGACTATCTGATCCCGGAGGAGCTGCTTTCTTCCGTCGTTCCCGGCGTGCGGGTCATGGTGCCCTTCGGCCGGGGCAACCGGCGCAGAGAGGGCTTTGTGCTGGAGGTGTTCCGCCGGGAGAAGGACAGGACGCTGAAGCCCGTTGCGGAGGTGCTGGACGAGCAGCCGGTGCTGGATGCCGCGGGCATCCGTCTGGCCCTGTTTTTGCAGGAGCGGTATTTCTGCACGTTCTATGACGCGCTGAAGACCGTCCTGCCCGCGGGACTCTGGTATCGCTTCCGGGAGCTCTGGCGCTTTGCCGACGGCTTCGGGCCGGACGCCGCGGAAAACGCGGCGGAGCGGGCCGTGCTGGATGCGCTGGCTGCTCAGGGCGGCGAGGCGGAGGACAGCGAGCTGAAGCAGCTCTGCGGCGACCGGGCGGCGGGGACGCTGCGCGCACTTGGCGAGCGCGGGGTG
>CAYPWQ010000234.1:0-1843 GCA_964414495.1 uncultured Oscillospiraceae bacterium | reverse complement strand
TGGCCTCCGGCTTCCATACTGCCCGTGGGACTGAACTGGCCCAGACACGGCAGGAGACCGCCGCCGCCTTTTATGAAAGTCTGTGTCAGGAGGTCTGCGCCGCATATGACGGCGCGGAGGAGCTGGCCCGCTGTCTTGATGGCCGGACAGGGAAGGATCCGCACGGATCGTGTCTGTGAAAGCGAAAGCAGCCCCATCCGTTGGGGATGGAGCTGCTTTTTCCCGTTGACAAACGGGAGAAAAGCGGGTAAAATGGTCGGGTAAATGTGAAGATCAGGAGCAGTATGCGCAGTTCCCGATGCCAAGAGAGAAAGCGGCCGGTGTGAGCTTTCGTGAAGGACGCGCAGAAGTCGCCTGGGAACTGCCGCGCCGAAGGAAGAGTAGGCCGGACGGGGGCTCCCGTTACAGAGCAGCGAGTGTCCGCTTCGGCGGAAATTCAGGTGGTACCGCGGTATTTGATCGCCCTGAGCCAGATTCGGCTCAGGGCGTTTTTTCGCTGTTCCGCCAGATCGATCCGGAGGAAAAACATGACTTATCAGACGACCTTTCTCGGCGGTGACTTTGCCGCCTACTATCGCATCCGTGCCAAGCTCCTCGGCGGCAGCAGCGCATGGAGCCGTGTGCTGGTGGCCGCGGCAGGACTGGCCGAGCTGGCTATCGGCGGACTGCTGCTGCTCAGCGAGGCGGGCGGCTTCGGCGGGGCGCTCTGCGCCATGGGCCTGCTGTTCCTGATCGTGGGACTGTTCTACTATCCCGTTATGGGCTGGCGCAGCGCCAAGGCCATACCCGCCGACATCGGCGAGCTGACCTACACATTTGAGGAGGACGGCTTCACGCAGGCCCAGAGCCGCGGCAGCGCCAAGATCGAGTACAGCCGCATCTTCGCCTGCGCCGAGAGCAAGACCGTCTTTGCCATCTTCTATGACGAGACCCACGGCGTCTTTCTGCCGAAGCGCAGCGTGCCGGAGCCTGACGCGCTGGCCGCCTTTCTGGAGGAGAAGCTGGGCTTCCCCCTGCGGCAGTTCGATTTTTAAGAAAAACCGGAAAATTTGAAATAAAGGGAGAGAATCATGAGAAAAGAACTTCCAAAAGTGTATGATCCCAAGGATGTGGAGAGCCGCATCTACAACGCCTGGATGGAGAACGACTGCTTCAAGGCGGATCCCGATCCGAATAAAAAGCCCTTCTCCATCGTCATGCCGCCCCCGAACGTCACCGGCCAGCTCCACATGGGCCATGCCATGGATGCCACGCTGCAGGATATCCTGACCCGCTATAAGCGCATGCAGGGCTACAGCGCCCTCTGGCTGCCCGGCACCGACCATGCCGGCATCGCCACTCAGATCAAGGTGGAAGAGGCGCTGCGCGAGAACGAGGGCCTGACCCGCTATGATCTTGGCCGCGAGAAGTTCCTGGAGCGCGTGTGGCAGTGGAAGGAAAAGTACGGCAACCGCATCGTCGAGCAGCAGAAGAAGATGGGCGCCTCCTGCGACTGGAGCCGCAGCCGCTTCACCATGGACGAGGGCTGCTCCAAGGCCGTACGCGAGACCTTCTGCGAACTCTATGACAAGGGCCTGATCTACAAGGGCAGCCGCATCATCAACTGGTGTCCCCACTGCCTGACCGCCCTCTCCGACGCGGAGGTGGAGTATGTGGACAAGCCGGGTCATCTCTGGTATGTCCGCTATCCCCTGAGCGACGGCAGCGGCGACATCGTGGTCGCCACCACCCGTCCCGAAACGATGATGGGCGACACCGGCGTGGCCGTCAACCCCGAGGATGAAAACCTCAAGCACCTGATCGGCAAGACCTGCATCCTGCCCATCATGAACCGCGAGATCCC
>CAYPWQ010000233.1:0-1864 GCA_964414495.1 uncultured Oscillospiraceae bacterium | reverse complement strand
AAAAAGCACGTTTTTGGCCGGTGGACAAAAACGTGCTTTTCTCTGGGGCAGGTGACGGGAGTCGAACCCGCGTTATTTGCTTGGGAAGCAAAAGTTCTGCCGTTGAACCACACCTGCACGGCAAAAGACAGTATAGCAGACTTTTTCCCTTTTTGCAAGAGGGAATCCTGCCGAACTCTGCCACTGCGGGCATGGCATCCGAAAAAAACGGCTCCGCCCGGTCCGGGCAGAGCCGCTGTGTTTACTTCCGGCGGGGGAGCATGGCCTCGTGCAGCGTGTCGGTGACGGCGCCGCGGAAGACCCGGGTGGAGTGCCCGTGCAGAGTCTCCAGTGCGCCCGCTGCGAGAGGGGCGGAGAGGCTGCCGTGCATGGAGAGGTCGATGTCCAGAATGAACTTCTGCTCGGCCTCCATTTCGCCGCTCTTGGGATTTTTCAGATGCACCGGTTCCGCGTGGACATGGGCGCGGCAGCTGCTGGCAAGGGACAGCTCCAGATCCGTCACGGCCTTCTGCACCTGAGCGGCATCCACATCCTCCTCCGCGAGAGCGCCCAGATAGGCGGGGCGGATCAGCTCGCGCCAGGGGCAGTCCTCCAGCTCCAGGGCGCTGCGGGAGATGATGTTGCGGTACCGCAGGCCGATGCGCTCGAAAAAGGCGGGCTGATAGATCTGGATGAAGGCGGCAAGAGTCTGATCCAGCTTGGCCGCAAAATCCTCCCACCCGGTATAGCGCAGGGTGGAGAGGGCGATGAAATCCTTGGTGAGATTCAGCTTCCAGAGCGTGTCCTCCGAAACGAAGGCATAGTTAGCGACCGGGGGCGCAGCCTTCAGCTCCGGCGCCGCGCCGCCGCGCTGGATCACCTGCGGGGGCGGCGCCTCGCGGCGGACACCATAGCGGGGGAAGCGGGCGCGGATGCGCTCCTGAAAATCGGCGGGTTCCCGGTTGTCGATGCTCAGAATGGTGGGGAAGCGCAGCTGGCAGATCACCTCGTGGGTCACGGGCCGGTCGTACAGGCAGCGCTCGGCATCGGAAAACAGCATGAAAAACAACTCCTTTGCGCTTGGCTTGGTATTTTTCGTCATTATACCGCAAAGCGGCGGAGGAAGTCAATCAGAGATAGAAGCGGTGGCAGCCGATGGTGGTGTAATACGTTCGGGCGCTGCGGATCCACGCGCCGCTGGAGAGGGCCGGGGCGAAGAAATAGAGGCTCTCTCCCGCGGTGTTGTAGCCCGCAAGAGCCATGACAGCGGCAGTCGCGGAGAGCGCTGTGGGCGCGTCATAGACCGTGCCGTTGCTGACGGGCTCGAACTGCACATAGCCGTGGCTCGTCTCGAAGATCACGTCCCTCACCGTGTCCGGGAAGGCGGCGGAGTCCCGCCGGTTCAGCACCACATTGCCCACGGCGATCTGCCCCGCAAGGCTCTCGGCGCGACTTTCGGCGCTGATGATGCGGCTGAGCCAGTAGAGCTCCTCCTCACCGCCGCTGCGGGGGCTCAGCGTGCCGCTGACCTCCGCCCGCTGCTGCTGGCCGTTCCAGCGGACGGCGAGACCCAGCCCCTCCGCCAGCAGGCGCAGGGGCACATAGGTGGCCCCGCCGGAGACGAACAGCTCGTGGGGCGAGCGCAGGCGCTCGCCGTTGAGATACAGCGCGCGGCTGCCCGTGACGGCCGTGATGCAGTGCCCGCTGCCGCTGGCCACGGCGCTGCGGGTGCTGCGCTCCCACTGGATGTCCCAACTGCCGAGGGCATTCAGCAGGCTGCGGATGGGAACGTAAGTAACGCCCTGCCGGAGAAGGGCTTCGCTGGTGACGCTGCGGCCATTCACGGCGGCGCTGACGGTGCGGCCGGAGGCGGCGGACGCCGTGG
>CAYPWQ010000232.1:0-1867 GCA_964414495.1 uncultured Oscillospiraceae bacterium | reverse complement strand
CGCTCTGGGAATCCGTCGGATCAGCGCCAGCACCAGCGGCTCCCGAATCCCATAGAATTCCGCGATTTTTGCCGGAGTCTCCGCCGGAATGCTGCCGTTTTCCTTCTGAATCTCCTTCAGCAGGGCAATCAGGGCGTTCTGGTCCCCCGGCGCGCCCTGACGGCGGTAGTATTCCAGCGCTTCTTCCAAATTCCATTCCATATTGTTCCCTCCGTTGGCAGGACACGCCCCGGCAGTATCTGCCGGGGCGCTCAACAAATTTATTATAGCACGGTATCTCACCGCAGTCAATTATAATTCCCCTTCAGAGCCGATTTTCTCCTATTTGCACGGATAATACAACACTTTTTTAGAAAGGTTTCCATCTTGTATTTTCAGAACAGCGGTGTTACTATATAGCTACAAAGAGGTGATACCAATGATTTAGTTCACCCCAGATTCCCATGAAAAACGGAATCGAAAGACGGATCTCACCTTTTCTTCCGATAACATAAATTTCTAGGAAACCATACTATAGGAATTGAGACGGAAGCAATTCAAAAAATGAACCACCGAGATCGCGTCTTAATTTGCAGAAAGCGAGGTTACCCAATGATTGACCCCTACTGTTCCATGAAATAACCCTCGGCAGCTACCGGATGATGGAGCCGCCGAGGGTTATTTCTTTTTGCGGCGAGTCGCCGCTGACAATGCGTTACGGACGCTGACGGTAATCGCTACACCATTGGGTACAGCTCGGTATCGTTCTCTCGTAGAAACGGGGGAACGTTCTTTTTTTGTCAAATTGCAAATTTTCCCCTTGACTCTCACCTAACGTCATAGTGTACAATCGGCTTTGACAGGAGGGATTACCATGCTGACCGTAAAACAGCTGGCGCAAAAATGCGGTGTGAGTGTGCGCACGCTCCACCACTATGACGCCATCGGGCTGCTCAGGCCCGCCAAAACCACCGAAGCCGGCTACCGGCTCTATGACGAAGCCGCGCTGGAACGGCTGTACCTCATCCTCCTGTTCCGGGAGCTGGGGTTCCGGCTGAAGGACATCCGCGGTATTCTGGACGCGCCGGACTTCGACCGCAACCGGGTATTGGAGCAGCAGATTGCTCTGCTGGAACGCAAACAGCGCCATTTGGAGTACATCACCAATATGGCGCGCTTAGTCAAACTGATGGGAGTGAACAACTTGGAATTTGAAGGCTTTGATGTAAATAAAATCGACGATTACACCGAGCAGGCCAAAACCCTCTACGGCAAAACCGATGCCTATCGGGAATTTGAGCAAAAGGCAAAAAGCCGCACAAAGGCGCAGTCTGATGCGGTCAATGCGCAGGTCATGGACTATTTCGTCCGGCTGGGCGCGCTGAAAGGGCAGGCGCCGGACAGCAAGGCTGTGCAGAATTGGGTGCAGCAATTGCAGGCGTTCTTTACGGAGAACTACTATACCTGCACCCCGGAAATTCTCATGAGTCTGGGGCAAATGTATGCCGGCGGCGCTATGACGGAAAACATCGACGCCGCAGGGGGCGAGGGCACCGGTGCCTTTGCCCGGGACGCCATTGTCATCTATTGCCAGAAGTAAAACGCAGCCCCGCCTTTTGGGCGGTGTCCGTAAAACAGTTAAAGCCAAGCTGCAAAATGCAGCTTGGCTTTTATCGTTGTTCGCACTACATAGCAAGACGCCATGTATAGAAGTGCGCCCTTGGTATGCGCAGAAAAATGGAATCGAACAACCCCGTCATCCGAATCGATTATCTCGTTATTGATAGCGAAACGGGATTGCACTATGCTATATCTCTCTCGTTGTTTTAAATATTTTTGACTGCTTTTTTTGCTAATTTATATGCCAACTCTCTGGATTGGTCTACAT
>CAYPWQ010000231.1:0-1867 GCA_964414495.1 uncultured Oscillospiraceae bacterium | reverse complement strand
GGCCACGTTGCGGGCGGTGCCGTCGCCGCCGGCGAAGAGCAGCAGATCGAGCCCTTGCGCCAGCATCTCCTTTGCGATGCGGACGGTGTCCGCTGCCGTGGTGTGACCGCTCTCGATCTCGCCCACCACCGTGGGATCAAAGCCCATTTCCCGGGCGGCAGCCTCGCCCATCTCCAGCGGCGCAGTGAAGAGCGCCACCTGCTCCTTCACAAGAGCGAGGCTCTTCAGCACCACCTTTGTGCGTTCCTGCGTGGCGGAATGGATGCCCAGCTCCCTTGCGATGCGCTGCACCTCCGCGCCGTCGCTGCCCTTCATACCGGCGGGGCCGCCCACGCCCGCCACGGGGTTGATGATGAGTCCGATCCGTTTCATACGTCTGTCCTCCCGGCCGCACATGCGGCAGCTTTGTTTTTCGAAGGTATCATAACACGGATCACGCGGTTTGAACAGTGGCTTTTGCCACAAAACGACAAAAAAGCTCCCGCAGCCACAGGCTGCGGGAGCAGAGCGCTCAGGAAAGGGTCACAAGACCGGCATCCACCATCTTCTGCAGACTCAGCAGGATGCCCAGCTTGGCATGGGGCCAGGTGAGGCCGCCCTGGAAGTACACCGCGAAGGGCTCGCGGCAGGGGCCGTCGGCGGAGAGCTCGATGCTGGAGCCCTGGATGAAAGCGCCCGCCGCCATGATGACCTCGCTGTCATACCCGGGCATGGCCCAGGGCTCAGGGGTCACATAGCTGTCCACCGGGGCGGCGGCCTGGATGCCCTTGCAGAAGGCGCACATCCCCTCGCGGCTGCCGAGGGTCACGGCCTGAATGATGTCGTGCCGGGGCTCACTGCCGCTCGGCACCACGGGGAAGCCCAGCTTTTCATAGACGTTGGCGGCGAAAATGGCACCCTTCAGGGCGGAGGCGGTGACGGTGGGGGCCAGGAAGAAGCCCTGATACAGTGCGGGCATCAGACCCAGATTCGCACCCACCTCTTGACCGAGGCCGGGCGCACTGAGACGGTACGCGCAGCGATCCACGCACTGCTGCGTGCCGCAGATATAGCCGCCGATGGGGGCGAGGCCGCCGCCGGGATTCTTGATAAGGGAGCCCACGATCATATCCGCGCCCACGTCGGAGGGCTCCACCGTATCCACAAATTCACCGTAGCAGTTGTCCACCATGCAGATCACGTCGGGCTTGATGGCCTTGCAGAAGGCGATGAGCTGGCCGATGCTCTCGACGGACAGGGTGGGGCGGGTCTGATAGCCCTTGCTGCGCTGGATGTGGATGAGCTTGGTCTTCTCGGTGATGGCGGCGCGGATGCCGTCGTAGTCATAGCCGCCGTCTGCCAGCAGCGCCACCTCGCGGTAGCTCACGCCATATTCCGCGAGAGAGCAGGGGGAGGGACGGATGCCGATGACCTCCTCCAGCGTGTCATAGGGGCGGCCGGTGGCGGCCAGCAGCTCGTCGCCGGGCAGCAGATTGGCACCGAGCGCCACGGCCAGCGCATGGGTGCCGCAGGTGATCTGGGGGCGCACCAGCGCCGCCTCGGTGTGGAAGCAGTCGGCATAGACCCGCTCCAGCGTGTCGCGGCCATCGTCATTATAGCCGTAGCCGGTGGTGGCGGCAAAGTGGGTGGCGTTCACGCGGTTCTTCTGCATGGCGTGCAGCACCTTGCACTGGTTGATCTCGGCGTTGCGATCCACCTGAACGAAGCGCTCCTTCAGCCCCTCCAGGATCTTCTCGCCATATTCATAGACCTCGGCGCTGACGCCCAGCGCCGCATACATCTCTTTGATCTCCATGGGGATCTCCTCTTTCTCCGCCGCAGCGGGATTTTTTCTGACAATCCATTCTACGGAACCGCCGCCCGGATT
>CAYPWQ010000230.1:0-1896 GCA_964414495.1 uncultured Oscillospiraceae bacterium | reverse complement strand
AGGGGCAGTTTCTGCCTCTCCCTTTTCTGCTGCCCTCTTGCGCCGGGGCGGCGCATCTGCTATCATCAGAAAAAACGGAAGGGAGACGCGCCATGACCACAGAGGAACAGCTGCTGCGCTTTGTGCCCCGCTGCCCGCAGGAGGAGCGCGACCGCCGCGAGATGCTCTCGCTGCTGCGCACGCGCCCGCGGATCTACACCCGTGAGGATCAGGAGGCCCACTTCACCGCCTCCGCCTGGATCGTCAACGCGGCGCGCAGCCGCGTGCTGCTGGCCTATCACAACATCTATGACTCCTGGGCCTGGACGGGCGGCCACGCCGACGGTGAGGAAGATCTGCTGGCCGTCGCCCTGCGGGAAGCGGAGGAGGAGACGGGCCTGCGCCGTCTGTGCGCGGTGGGAGATGCGCCCCTCTCGCTGGAGATCCTGCCGGTGAAGGCCCATGTGAAGCGTGGCGTCCCCGTTCCCGCCCACCGGCATCTGAACCTCAGCTTTCTGCTGGAGGCGGAGGAGGACGAGCCTCTGGCCGTGAAGCCGGATGAGAACAGCGCCGTCGCCTGGTTCGACGCGGCGGAGGTGCTCTCCCGCGTCAGCGAGCCGGAGATGCGGCCCATCTATGAAAAGCTGCTGCGGCGGCAGCAGGGCTGAGCCGTTCGCCGAGAAAGTGAAAGTAACGATATGACAAAATGGCAAGACCGCCCCGTCAAGGGGCGGTCTTTCTGTTCACGCAAGCCCGCAAAGCATTGCAAAACAAGAATAGTCTAAAAATTAACAAGGTATTCCGCTCCTTCATACCCCCATGATAAACAATCTCTTCACAAAGTTCGGATCTTTTGTTAAATTATAGTCAAAGATAAGGAACGACCTTACAACACACCAACGACAAACATATGGAGGGTATTACCATGATGAAGAATTCTATGATCCACGTCCTGTTCCTGATGGTCGCTTTCGTTTCCCTGTTCGGCAGCATGGCCGTTGCCATGGTGGGCGGTCAGTCCCTGTACCTGGCTCTCGCCATCAGCATGGTCACCGTGATGCTGGCCATCATCATCTGCCTGGACATCGGCAAGCTGCGCCGCAGCTTCTAAGCCTTGCTTTCATCCGCGTTTACGCGGTTTCCTCTACCTTTTCCCCTTTCTTCAACCCCGCTGACGCGGGCGGCGCTGTGATCCGCAGCGCCGGGCAGCCGCAAGGCCGCTGAAGCAGACCTCCGGAAACAAGCCGCCGGAGCCTGCGGCGGATCGACGGGATGCATCCCGCAGGCAGCCTCACAGCAGATGCTGTGAGGCTGCTTTTTTTGCTCCCTGCGCGGTTTTTCCCTGCGCTGCTCTCTCCTCTCCGCCGCCCGCTGCACAGAACAACAGGCGGCGCAGGGCAGAAAATTATCGCAAAACGATAATTTCCCATTGACAGGGGGCAAGTCGTCTGTTACCATAGACTCAGAAATTATCGTAAAACAATAATTTTGGAGGTGTCTATGATGACGGTCTTGCAACGGACACTGCGGGAGGAGCGGCGCTTCCTCCTGTGGCTGTTTCTCGCGGCTGCGGCGGGGCTGATTGCCAACCTCAGCGGCACGGAGCTGGTAATGGCCTTTCCCTATGGGCTGCTGGGGATGGGGCTGCGGCGGTTGTCCCTCTCCTCGGCGGCGGGGAACGTGCTGGCCTGGGCACTGCTGGCAGCGCTCGGCGCGATCCCGGCGGCGGTCTGGCTGTGGCTTCGAAAGCAGGACCGTCTCCGCCGGGGCGACTGGGCGCTGTGGGTCTTCGTGCCGGTGCTGTGGCTGACGCTGTACGCCATGGTGAACCCGGCATGGCTGGCGCGGCAGCTCCTGCTCTCCCCCATGGCTGACATGACAGCGGTGGTGCAGAGCGCACTGGCGCTGACGGTGGAT
>CAYPWQ010000229.1:0-1913 GCA_964414495.1 uncultured Oscillospiraceae bacterium | reverse complement strand
CCGGCTACACCGACGGCATTCTGGACGGCACCATCCCGCCGGAAAAGCAGGAGCACTATCTCCGCATCATCGCCGACGAGAGCCGCCGCCTGTCCCGCCTTGTGCGGCGGATGCTGGAGGTGTCGCAGCTGCAGAGTCTGGATCTGGCCCATGAAAAGAAGAAGTTCGACGTCTGCGAGAGCATGCGCCGCGCCATCATCTCCATGGAGCACAAGATCCGCAGCCGCGGTCTCGACGTGGATGCGGACATCCCCGACGAGCCGCTGCTGGTGCTGGGCGACACCGACCTCATCACGCAGGTCATCTACAATCTGCTGGAAAATGCCGCGAAGTTCGCCACCCCCGGCTCCACTCTCCGGCTCAGCGTTTCGGAGCAGAACGATCAGGCGCTGGTCTCCGTGCAGAACCACGGCGACACCATCCCCGCCGAGGAGCTCCCCCACATCTTCGAGCGCTTCCACAAGAGCGACAAATCCCGCAGCGAGGACAAGGACGGCGTGGGCCTCGGGCTCTACATCGTCAAGACCATTCTCGCCCAGCACGGCGAAAAGATCGTCGTCACCAGCGAGGACGGGCTCACCACCTTCACCTTCACGCTGCAGCTTGCAAAATAAAGGAATCATTGACCTATGAATGAACTGGAACACATCCCGCAGGAGGTCGTCCTGCGTTACGACAGCGCAGAGGAGGTGGTCCTGACCTATCGTCAGGAGGCTTCTCTGCCGGACTATCCCGGCCGTCCCCATCCGGAGGATGAGGAGGAACAGCGGCAGCAGCGCAGGCGCCGCAAGAAAAAGCGCCGCCGCATCGGGATCGCCGTATTTCTTCTCCTGCTGCTGGCCGCGGTCATCGCGGCGGTCTGCTTGAGTCTCCGCGACGGCGGAGACTCCCACGGCGACGGCTCCGGCGACTTTTTCTGGAGCGACGCGGAGGAGGACGACGAGCCCTGCACCATCCCCCTCTACGAAGGGACGGAGACGGCGGAAATGACCCTGCAGCAGCCGGGCGGCACCCTGCTCACGCCGCAGCAGGTCTATCAGCTGGTGAATCCCGCTGTGGTCACCGTGCTGGGCTATGCCCGGGACGGGCAGAGCGTGGGCACCGGCATCCTCTTCTCGGAAAACGGCTTTCTTCTGACCAACGCCCATGTGATCGAGGGCTGTCAGGCCGCAGTGGTGGCTCTCTCCAGCGGCAAGACCTATGACGCCGCCATGGTGGGCTATGATTACAATGAGGATCTGGCAGTGCTGAAGATCGAGGGCGAGGGCGAGGCCTTCCCCTGCGCCGTGTTCGGCGACTCCCGCAAGCTTTGGGTGGGCGAGCCCGCCTATGCCATCGGCAATCCGCTGGGCGTGGATCTGCGCGGCACCTTCACCAGCGGCATCATCTCCGGTCTCAGCCGCGAGATCGCCGTGGGCGGCGTGAGCCTGCGTCTGCTGCAGACTGACGCCGCGCTGAACAACGGCAACTCCGGCGGCCCGCTCATCAATCAGTACGGGCAGGTCATCGGCATCAATACAGCCAAAATGCAGTCGAGCTATGCCAACGTGGAGGGCATCGGCCTTGCCATCCCCACGGCAGATGCCCAGGACAAGGTGAACACCCTGATCCGCTGCGGCGAGATCCCGCCCACGCCCACCATCGGCATCACGGTGGCGCCGCTGACCGCCCTGACCGAGGACGGCCATCTGGGTCTGGAGGTCTGGGAGGTCACCAGGGGCGGCGCCGGCGACCTGGCCGGCATCCAGGCGGGCGATGTCATCCTCCGCGCCGACGGCGCAGAGCTGCTGGAAAATCAGGATCTGCTGGATGCCCGGGATCTCCACGAGATCGGCGAGAGCATGACGCTGGAGCTCTGCCGCGGCGGGGAGCATCTGACCGTAGAGCTGACGCTGCAGAGCAGCAAATACCAC
>CAYPWQ010000228.1:0-1917 GCA_964414495.1 uncultured Oscillospiraceae bacterium | reverse complement strand
GACGAAGGCCTCTGACGTGGACACGCTGCTGGCCGCCTGCCGGGACTATTTTGACAAGACCGGCCGCCGCATCTCCTTTGAATACGCCATGATCGACGGCGTGAACGACAGTGACGAAAAGGCAGACCTCATCGCCAAAAAGGTGAAGGGGATGCCTGCCCATATCAATCTCATCCCCCTCAATGAGGTGGAGGAGAGCCCGCTGAAGCCCAGCCGCCGCGTGGCGGCCTTCCAGAAGCGGCTGGAGAGCCATGGCCTCACCGCCACGGTGCGCCGGAAGCTGGGCGGCGATATCGATGCCTCCTGCGGACAGCTCCGCCGGAAGGCCATGAAGGAAGAACAGGAGGTTGACCGGATATGATGCATATGTGGGGGCTGACGGATATCGGCCTGGTGCGCAGGGACAATCAGGATGCCTATGCCACGGAATACCACGCGCCCAGCGACCATGTGATCGCGGTGGTGTGCGACGGCATGGGCGGCGCCCGGGGCGGGAAGCTGGCCAGCCGCATCGCGGTGGATACTTACCTTGCCGAGATCAAGAAGATCCTGCGGCCGGAAATGACGGAGCAGCAGCTGCGGCAGGCCTCGTCCTACGCCGTGGCGCTGGCCAACGATGCCGTCTATGAACGGGCGCAGCAGGAGCAGGAATATCACGGCATGGGCACCACGCTGGTGGCGGCGGTGAGCTATCCGGGCGGCGTCGTTGTGAGCAACGTGGGCGACAGCCGCGCCTATCACATCAGCGCCGAAGGCATCCGCCGCATTACCAAGGATCACTCTCTTGTGGAGGATCTGCTGGAGCGCGGCGACATCACGGAGGAGGAGGCCCGCGTCCACCCCAACCGCAACGTCATCACCCGCGCCCTGGGCCCGGAGAAGACGGAGGAGTGCGACGGGTACATCTGCCCCATGGAAACGGGAGACTATGTGCTGCTCTGCACGGACGGCCTTGTGAACACCGTTTCCGATCAGGAAATGCTGTATGAAGTGATCCACAGCGGCGAGCCGGACGACTGCCTTGACCGGCTGCTCGCCATCTCGAAAAGCCGCGGCGCCGCCGACAATGTGACGGCCGTGTTGCTGAAAAAGATCTGAAAGGAGGGACGTTCATGGACCAGTACATAGGAAAAATGCTGGACAATCGCTATGAACTGCTGGAAGTTATCGGCTCCGGCGGCATGGCGGTGGTCTACAAGGCCCGGTGCCATCGCCTGAACCGTCTGGTGGCAGTGAAGATCCTCCGCAGGGAGCTGGTGGAGGACGCCGACTTCCGCCGCCGCTTCCGCGACGAGTCTCAGGCTGTTGCCATGCTCTCGCATCCCAATATCGTCTCGGTATACGACGTGTCCCGCACGGGTGAGCTGGAGTATATCGTCATGGAGCTCATCGACGGCATCACCCTCAAGCAGTATATGGAAAAGCGCGGTCAGCTGAACTGGCGGGAGTGTCTGCATTTCATCACACAGATCATGCGCGGCCTCAGCCACGCTCACAGCCGCGGCATCGTCCACCGGGACATCAAGCCCCAGAACATCATGGTGCTGCGCGACGGCAGCGTGAAGATCACGGATTTCGGCATCGCCTGCCTCTCCGACGCCACCACCACTCTGACGCAGGAGGCTCTCGGCAGCGTCCACTATATCTCGCCCGAGCAGGCGCGGGGCGAGCGGGTCACCGCCCGCAGCGACATCTATTCCTCCGGCGTGGTGCTCTATGAAATGCTCACGAGCCGTCTGCCCTTCGAGGGCGACAGTGCCGTGGCCGTGGCGCTGCAGCATCTTTCGTCCATCCCGCTCTCGCCCCGCGAGATCAATCCCGACATCCCCGAGGCGCTGGAGCTCATCTGCATGAAGGCCATGTCCGCCGATGCCTCCCGCCGCTATCAGAGCGCGGAGGAGATGATCGCCGCGCTGG
>CAYPWQ010000227.1:0-1933 GCA_964414495.1 uncultured Oscillospiraceae bacterium | reverse complement strand
TCTGTGTGCTGCTCTCCACCACCACTTTCTGTCCTGGATGAGCGCCGATGGGATTTTCCGCTGTGGCGTGGACCGCCGTACCAGTGACACCGCAGCCGGCACACTCCTCGCAGTCGTGTCCGCAGGCGGATTTGCGGGGCACCGCGATCTCCGCGGTGCCGTTATGAAACACTCGTTGAATGGTCGCTGTCTGTGTCATAGCTGTTGCTGCCTTTCTGTTTACTGTGCCGGCTCATCCGCCAGAGGCCTGAGCTCCACCGAGAGCTCATAGCTGCCGAGAACGCCCAGATCCTCGTCCCCCGCATAGCCAACCAGGACGGGCACGGAGTAGGTGCCGCTCTCCGCGATGCCGGAAAGATCCGCCGTGACCACGATCTTGTCGGCGGAGACGCTCTCCAGTGCGGCGAGACGGCCGCGCAGCGTCACGCGCATGGAGTCGTTGAGGAACACGGCCTCCATCCCCTCCGGCACGTTCACGGCGCTGAACTGCGTCACCTCGTAGCCCCGGGTACTGACGCCGCTGGAGAGCGTGATGCTCACCGTGACCTCCCGCACATCGTCCACGCTGATGATGCCGTCCGGCAACTGCAGCCGGATCGTCCGGTTCACGCCGCTGCCGATGGAGGCAAGGTCGATCTCCGTGACCACCACTTCCGCAAGACTCTGCACCAGGTAGCTCTCGCCCGCGATCTTCAGCGTCTGGGGCTGCACGGTCGCCACCCCCTCCTCTGCCCGGAGGCCGGCGCCCTCCTTCTCGGCGGCGGTGAGCGCCACCTCCTTCATCTCGTAGACCGGGATGCTGAGAGGCACCTGCTTGTGGTTCGCATAGATCTTCACGCCCTCAATGGGCCGGTTGGCGCTGTCGTAGAAGGTGAAGTCCGCCATCTCGTTGACGGAGGCCTTGGCGCCGCTGAGATCATAGCTGACCTTGGCATAGCTCACGCGGATCACATCGGCCTGCTGGCCGTGGATATCCAGGCTCGTGACCTCCGTCACCGGGGTCTGCGCCAGATAGCCCGCCGCCGCGTCGCCGCTGATCTCGTATTTCAGATCCACCGTTTTCTTATAGAGCTCGCCGATGGTGACGCTCACCGAGTAGACGGAGGCGCTGTCCACCGTGATGCGGCTCTTCTGCACGTTGCTGGGGTATTCCGGACTGTAGCTCAGCGTGTAGGTGCCCACCGCCGTGATATTGCTGAGATCCACCACGACCTTCACATCGTCGGTGTCCAGATGATAGAGCACGTTGCGCTTGGCCTTGAGCTTCAGATCCACCGTGTCCACCGAGCCGGAGATCAGCATGAGGCCCCGGTCTGCCAGCACGCCGTCCTCGCCGGCGTAGGTCACGGGCACATCCCTGGCCCGCACCGTGATCTCGGAATCGTCCACGTTGCTCACATAGACCCAGATCAGCAGCGCCGCCAGGATGGACATGGCGATGTTCATCGCCCGTCTGCTGTCAAACTGCTTCATCGCTCGCTCCCTTCTTTTTCAGCAGGCCGAAGAGCTTCTTCCATTCCGGCTCGTCCGAATCCAGACGATCCTGCGGCAGCAGCTCGTTGCGCAGGATGTTTTCCAGTGTTTCCGCCTTCAGATGCCGCTTCAGCATCCCGCCGATGGCGACGGAGATGCCGCCGGTCTCCTCCGACACGATGACCACCACGCTGTCGGCGTTCTCGCTCATGCCGATGCCCGCGCGGTGCCGCATGCCCAGATCACGGCTGAGATTCACGTTGGTGGACAGCGGCAGCATACAGCCCGCCGCCAGCACCCGGCCGTCGCGGACGATGACCGCGCCGTCGTGCATGGGCGCCTTGACGAAGAAAATGTTCTTCAGCAGCTCCGAGGAGACCTGTGCGTCCAGCACGGTGCCGCTGCGGACCATTTCATCCAGATTCATGCTGCGCTCGAACACGATGAGCGCGCCGGTGCG
>CAYPWQ010000226.1:0-1974 GCA_964414495.1 uncultured Oscillospiraceae bacterium | reverse complement strand
GGCAACGGTGGCAACGGGGATGCCGGAGGGCATCATCACGGTGGAGAGCAGCGCGTCCATGCCGTCCAGCGCGGCGGAGCGGCAGGGGATGCCGATGACGGGGAGCGTAGTGTTGGCGGCGAGAGCGCCTGCCAGATGAGCCGCCATGCCGGCGGCGGCGATCAGCACGCCGAAGCCGTTTTCCCGCGCGGTGAGGGCAAATTCCCGCGCCTCACTGGGGCAGCGGTGGGCAGAGAACACATGCACGTCCATGGGCACGCCATAGGACTGCAGCACGCCCATGGCCTTTTCCACCACGGGCAGGTCGCTTTTGCTGCCAAGCACGATACCAACTTTCTTCATAAAAAGCCTCCTTAAAATGACAAAAGGACAGACTGACCTCTTCACTTGTGAAGAAACAGTCTGCCCAGGCGGTCGGCGATCCTGCGCATGGTTCCCCTGTGGCTCGTCCACTTCCGCCAGTAGCCATGCGCACTATTCAAATAAATACATTTACTATTATAAGCACAGTCGTTTTTTCCGTCAATACCAAGAACATACGATACTGAAGAAAAAAACGGCACCTTTTTTGCGGAAATTGTGCAAGCGGGGAAGGCAGGGCGGCAGAGCGGAAAAAGCGCCCTGTCCGATGAGACAAAGCCGCGGGAAAACGGGGAAGCACCGCTGTGCAAAGCGACGAGCTTTGCAAAAAAACGGAGAAACGGAAAATTTCTGCTTGTTTTCTGCGGGCCCTTGTGCTAACATGTTAAAAGTTTAAGCAGACGACAGGAATGTGTTGAAGGAGGAGAGCAGAATGAACTGCAGACTGAAGAACATCCAGGCTTTCCGCAGCGGCGTTTTTGTCCGTGAAGATGTTGTTATTTCCGGCGGGACTGTTGTTCCGGCAGGGGATCTTTCCATTGATTCCGTTGTTGACGGCAGCCGCTATTTTTTGTTACCCGGTCTCGTTGATGTCCATGTTCATCTTCGGGAGCCGGGTTTTTTGTATAAAGAGACCATCCGCAGCGGCACGGCTGCCGCGGCCCACGGTGGCTATACCGCCGTATGCGCCATGCCGAATCTGGACCCCGTGCCGGACAGTCCCGACCATCTCCGCCCCCAGCTGGAGGCCATCCGGCGGGATGCCTGCGTGCAGGTCCTGCCCTATGGCAGCATCACGAAGGGGGAGAAGGGCGAGGAGCTGGCCGAGCTGGAGGCGCTGGCGCCGCAGGTCGTGGCCTTCTCCGACGATGGCCGCGGCGTGCAGAGCGACGAGATGATGCGCACCTCTATGCTGCGGGCCAGGGCCCTTGGCAAGCTCATCGTGGCCCACTGCGAGGATAATTCCCTGCTGCGGGGCGGCTATATCCACGATGGCGCTTATGCCGCGGCCCATGGGCATCGCGGCATCTGCTCCGAGTCCGAGTGGGGCCAGATCCGGCGGGATCTTCAGCTGGTGCGCGAGACCGGCTGCGCTTATCACGTCTGTCACATCTCCACGAAGGAATCGGTGGAGCTGATCCGCGCGGCGAAGCGCGAGGGGCTGGATGTCACCTGCGAGACCGCGCCGCACTATCTGCTGCTGGACGAGACGGATCTGCAGGAGGATGGCCGCTTCAAGATGAATCCGCCTCTGCGCAGCCCCGCCGACCGGGAGGCGCTGGTGGCGGGACTGGTGGACGGTACCATCGACATGGTGGCCACCGACCATGCGCCCCACACGGCGGAGGAGAAGAGCAAGGGCCTCGAAAAGAGTCTGATGGGCGTGGTGGGTCTGGAATCGGCCTTCCCGCTGCTGTATACTTATCTTGTGAAGACCGGCGTTCTGACGCTGGAAACGCTGCTTCAGCGGATGCACTTTGCCCCCTGCCGCCGCTTCGGCATCGAGAATGCCATGGAAAATGGCAACTTCTTCCTCTTCGACCCGGAGAAGGAGACCACGGTGGAGCCGGAGCGCTTCCTCTCGCAGGGCCGCAGCACGCCCTTTGCGGGCCG
>CAYPWQ010000225.1:0-1975 GCA_964414495.1 uncultured Oscillospiraceae bacterium | reverse complement strand
GGCGCAGCTGTTCCGCCTGTGCGATGTGGGCGTCTGCAACGCGGACGATCCCTGGGTGGGCCGTCTGCTGCGGGACGCTACCTGCGAAAAGCGCTTTTTCGCCGTGAATGCGGCGGCGGAGCTCCGGGCGGAGCGCTGCGAGCTGGCGGCGGATCATGTGGCGTACGACGCGGTCTCTGCCGCGGGCAGCACACCTGTCCGCGTGCCCATCCCCGGCGGTTTCACGGTGTATAACACGCTGGGCGTTCTCGCCGCGGCGGAGGCGCTGGGCGTGCCCTGCGAAAAGGCAGCGGCGACCCTGGCCGGTGTCGGCGGCGTGAAGGGCCGCGTGGAGGTGGTGCCCACCCCCGGCAAGGATTATACCATCCTCATCGACTATGCCCACAGTCCCGACGGACTGGAAAACGTGCTGAAGAGCGCGCAGGGCTTTGCCAGGGGCCGCGTGGTGGCAGTGTTCGGCTGCGGCGGCGACCGCGACGCCACCAAACGCCCCAAGATGGGCCGCATCGCGGCGGAGCACGCGGATTTCGTCATCGTGACCTCCGACAATCCCCGCACCGAGGAGCCCATGGCCATCATCCGGGACATCCTGCCCGGACTGGAGGGCACCACCACGCCCTACACCGTGGTGGAGAACCGCATCGAGGCCGTCCACTATGCCATGGATCATGCGCAGAAGGACGACGTGATCGTGCTTTGCGGCAAGGGGCATGAGACCTATCAGGAGATCAATCATGTGAAGCACCATCTGGACGAACGCGAGGTGGTGGCGGAGCATCTCGGCAGATAACCGGCAAAAGACGCGCCGCAGTCCGCGGCGGAAGGAAGGTATGGAACAATGGAAATGATCGTATCCTGTGCAGTGAGCTTTTTTGTGACGGCGGCGGCGGGCCGGGTGCTGATCCCGGTGCTGCGCCGCATGAAGGCGGGGCAGAGCATCCGTGAGGACGGCCCCACCTGGCATGCCTCCAAATCCGGCACCCCCACCATGGGCGGGCTGATGTTCATCCTCGGCATCTTTGTCGCCGTGCTCACGGCGGGCTGGCGGGGTATGCTGGCGGGCGACTACAAGCATCTCTATCTCTTCGGCTTCGCGCTGGTGTTCGGCGTCATCGGCTATGCGGACGACTATGTGAAGGTGAAGAAAAAGCGCAATCTGGGCCTCACCGCGGCGCAGAAATTCCTGCTGCAGCTGGCGGCGGCGGTGGCGTTCCTCACGCTCATGCGTTACGAGGGCGCGCTGACCCCCAATCTCTATGTGCCGTTCCTCAACCGCAGCTTCGCCCTGCCCTGGATGGTGTACATGGTCTTTGCCGCCTTCGTGGTGGTGGGCACGGTGAACGCTGTGAACATCACCGACGGCATCGACGGCCTTGCCAGCGGCGTAACGGTGCCGGTGGCCCTGTTCTTCTCGGTGGTGGCCATCTGGTGGAAGTATGAGCAGCTGGGCGTGTTCGCCGCGGCGCTGCTGGGCGGCCTGCTGGTCTTCCTCATCTACAATTTCCATCCCGCCAAGGTGTTCATGGGCGACACGGGCTCGCTCTTCCTCGGCGGCGCGGTGGCGGGTCTGGCCTTTGGCTTCGACATGCCGCTGATCCTGATCCCCGTCGGCATCGTCTACATCTGCGAGACCCTGTCCGACATCATTCAGGTGACTTATTTCAAGGCGACCCACGGCAAGCGCATCTTCAAAATGGCCCCGCTGCACCATCATTTCGAAATGTGCGGCTGGAGCGAGGTGAAGCTGGTGCTGGTGTTCACGGCGGTGAGCACCGTGTTCTGCGCGCTGGCAGCGGTGGGCGTGCTGAACCGCTTCGTATTCTGATCCTGCGCCGCACCGGGCGGCATTTCAGGGAGAAAGGAGGAAGGGCATGGATCGAAAGGAATATCTGCAAAAAAAGCGCGAAAAGGAACGGCTCATCCGTGAAAAGGAAAACCGCAGCCGCGCCGCGGCCCGCGGCCCGGTGGATAAGCC
>CAYPWQ010000224.1:0-1983 GCA_964414495.1 uncultured Oscillospiraceae bacterium | reverse complement strand
CAGGTGAAGGAGAACCACCGGGACATGTCCCGCGAATGAACGAAGGAGAACGCCATGTCATTTTCATCCGAAGCGAAGAATGAGCTCTGCCGCGCGGGCGTGCACCGGCTCTGCTGCGCCCGGGCCGAGGCATACGGCGTGCTGCTGTACTGCAATGTGTTCACGCCCCACGAGGTGCGCATCGTGACGGAGCATGCGGGCTTTGCCGCCCGCCTGCCCAAGCTTTTCCACCGGGCCTTCGGCGTGCAGTTCGACCGCGCCCCGGCAGAGGACTGCCGCAGCAAGGCGGTCTTTCAGATCACGGACGGGGAAAAGCTGACCCACATCATGGATACGCTGGGCTATGACCGCAGCCAGTCCCTTGCAGTGCATATCAATCTGGCTCTGCTGGAGGAGGAGTGCTGCCGCGCGGCCTTTCTCCGGGGCGCGTTCCTTGCGGGCGGCAGCGTCATCGACCCGGCCAAGCGCTATCATCTGGAGCTGGCCACCTCCCATATGCAGGCCAGCAGCGAGCTGATCACCCTGCTGCGGGAGATGGATGCCAGCCCGCGCAGCGTCCTGCGGGGCGGCTACTATGTGATCTATTTCAAGCAGAGCGAGCATATCGAGGATCTGCTGACCCTCATCGGCGCGCCGGTGGCGGCCATGGAGGTCATGAACACCAAGGTGGAGAAGGAGCTGCGCAATCAGATCAACCGCAAGCTCAACTGCGACACCGCCAATCTGGACAAGGCGGTGGACGCTGCTCAGGTGCAGATCGAGAGCATCCGGAAGCTGGAGAAGTTCGGCGTCATGGAGCAGCTGCCGGAAAAGCTGAAGGAGACGGCGGAAAAGCGCCTGCTCCATCCGGAGCTGACGCTTTCGGAGCTGGCAGGGGAATTCTCGCCGCCCATCACCAAATCCTGCCTCAACCATCGGCTGAGGAAGATCATGGAATACACAAAACTGCTGGAGGGTACACAATCATGAACCGTTACGAGATCGCACTGGATTATTTCAGACAGAAGTATAACTGCTGCCAGAGCGTGCTGCTGGCCTTTCAAGATGTGATCGGGCTGGACGAGCAGAAGGCGCTGGACATCGCGGGAGGCTATGGCTCCGGCGCCGGCACCGGCGAGCTCTGCGGCGCCGTCAACGGCGGCATCATGGCGCTGGGCCTGCTGACCCCCATCGACAAGGCCGAGCCCTTTGCCAGCAAGCGCCGCACCATGGCTCTTGCCAAGGAGCTGCAGGAGCGCTTTGCCGCCCGCTTCACCCATGTGCGCTGCGGCGACCTGCTGCGGGAGATGGAGGGCTTTGTGCCCAACGACGACACCCCCGTTGCCAAGGCCATGGGCCTGACCAAGCACTGCGAGATCATGGTGGTCACGGCGGTGGAGCTGGTGGAGCAGATCCTCAGTGAGCGCGAAGCGGCGAAATAAGCAATATATTCGCTTTTTTGCATACTATAGGAGATGAAAGGAGGGGCGGCCATGGCCTTTGCCCATCTGCATGTGCATACGGAGTACAGCCTGCTGGACGGCGCGTGCCGCATCCGGGATCTGGCCCGACGGGTGAAGGAGCTGGGGCAGACGGCGGTGGCCATCACCGATCACGGCGTGATGTACGGCGTGATCGACTTCTACCGCGCCTGTCTCGATGAGGGCGTGAAGCCCGTCATCGGCTGCGAGGTCTATGTGGCCCCCCGCACCCGGTTCGACCGGGTCCATGAGCTGGACGCCAACTCCAGCCATCTGGTGCTCCTGTGCCGCAATGAGACCGGCTACCGCAACCTGTCCTACCTGGTGTCCATGTCCTATGTGGAGGGCTTTTACATCAAGCCCCGGATCGATCTGGAGCTGCTCCGGGCGCATAAGGAGGGGCTGATCGCCCTGTCCGCCTGTCTGGGCGGCGAGATCCCCAAGCTCCTGCGAAGCGGCAATTACGACGCCGCCAAGTCCCGCGCGCTGGAGATGCGGGAGCTTTTCGGGCCGGACGGCTATT
>CAYPWQ010000223.1:0-1988 GCA_964414495.1 uncultured Oscillospiraceae bacterium | reverse complement strand
CCACCACCAACGCTCTCTCCGCCATCGGCTATGACATGAGCAAGGTCTTCACCCTGGAGGGCGGCTTCACCGCCTGGAGCGAGGCTTATCCCGAGCTGGTGGAGCTGGGCATCTCCGGCACCATGAAGGTCGTTGCCACCAACGAGAGCTACATGGAGCTGTTCAAGGTGTTCGAGGAGCAGACCGGCGTGAAGGTCGAGCTGCTGAGCATGTCCTCCGGTGAGGTGCTTTCCAAGCTCCGCGCTGAGGGCGGCACTCCCTCCGCTGACCTCTGGTTCGGCGGCGGCATCGACGCCTTCATGGGCGCCAAGGCCGACGGTCTGCTGGAGCAGGTGAACTTCGCCGCTTCCGCCGATCTGAACCCCACCTACAAGGATGAGGAGAACTACTGGTTCTCCAAGGGCCTGACCATCGTGGGCTTCCTGGTCAACAACGGTCTCATGGCTGAGAAGAACCTGACCGCTCCCGCCACCTGGGATGATCTGCTGAAGGCAGACTACAAGGGCGAGATCGTCATGTCCAACCCTGCCGTTTCCGGCACCAACTATGGTGTTGTCAACGCCATTCTCCAGACCCGCGGCGAAGAGGCCGGCTGGGAGTACTTTGAGAAACTGAACGAGAACATCGCCTTCTATGGCCGCCGCGGCAGCGATCCCAAGAACAAGGTCACCGCTGACGAGTATGCCATCGGCATCACCTATCTGGACGGCACCATCGACGCACTGGTCGATCAGTACGATGTCTCCATCGTCTATCCCACCGACGGCATCCCCTACATCCCCGAGGGCGTCGCTGCGTTCAAGAACGCTGACAACACCGCCGCTGCCAAGTACTTCATTGAGTGGCTCTACTCCAACGATGAGAACCTGCAGCTGCTGGCTCAGATCGACCAGAAGAACTCTGTCAAGGTCATTAAGCCCACCCTCGAGGGCGTGGAGCTCGGCTATGACATGAGCATCCTGATGGAAGAAGATCTGTCTCTGTTCGGCGCACAGCGCGAGGACATCCTGGCGCGCTTCGAGCCCCTCATGGGCGACAAGGCCGTTGCCGAAGAATAATCCATGCTGAAACAGCGAAATAAAGGGGCATCCTCGGATGCCCCTTTTCACTTTATCAGTGAGTGTGCGGACAAGCTGATCCTGCTGGTCCTGCTGGCGGGGATCTGCCTGTTCATCCTCTATCCGCTGGTGTGCATCGTGCTGCGGAGCTTCGAGGGCGAGGGCGGCTTTACCACCGCCGCCTATGCCGAGGTCTGGCAGCGCTATGGCAGCAGCCTCTGGAACAGTCTCTGGACGGGCTGCGTGACGGCGGTGCTCTGCACGGCGCTCTCCGTTGCCACGGCGCTGGTCATCTCCTCCAGCCGGGGCTGGGTGAAGGGAGCGCTCATGGCGATCATCCTCATCACCATGGTCTCGCCGCCCTTCGTGTCCTCCCTCGCCTATATCCAGCTGTACGGGCGGCGGGGCTGGATCACCTACCGCCTGCTGGGGCTCAGCTGGGATCCCTATAACTGCTGGGGCGTGATCTTCACGCAGAGCATCTCCTTCGTCCCCATGAACGCCCTGTTCCTCAGCGGCATCCTGACGAAGATGGATACGGCGAGCTTACAGGCCGCAAGGGATCTGGGGGCCAGGCCCGCCGCAATCCTGAAGGATATCGTCCTGCCCCTGATCCGGCCGGGCATCCTGGTGACGCTGCTGCTGTGCTTTATCCGTTCCATCGCGGACTTCGGCACGCCCACCATCATCGGCGGCCGATTCGCCACCATTGCCTCTGAGATCTATGTGCAGCTCATCGGCTATTCCAGTCTGGAGCGGGCCTCTGCCATGAACGTGATCCTGATGGTGCCGGCGGTGGCGGCGTTCTTCCTCTACCGCTATCTGCTGCAGAAGTCAGACGCTCTGACCGCCGGACGGGGGAAGCAGGCGGAGCTGGATCTGCGGCTCAGCCGCTGCGGTATCCCGGGTGCGTTCGCCATGGCGGTCAGT
>CAYPWQ010000222.1:0-1993 GCA_964414495.1 uncultured Oscillospiraceae bacterium | reverse complement strand
GCGCTCCAGATTGGTCAGCACATCGGCCCAGACAAAGCCCGCCTCGATGGAGCAGGTACCCTGCTGCAGACGGCGGATATGACGGGTGCGCAGCTGCTCCTTCAGCGTGTCCACCACTTCCTCCAGCGGCTCGACCAGAGCCGCGGCATTGATGTCGTTTTCGAGGAAGGCCCGGATGGCCAGCTCCATGATCTCGTTCACCGCGCCGCTGAGCAGGCTCAGCTCCTTCTGTGCCTCGTCGGAGAAGCGGATGCCCTTGGCCTGCACCTCCTCTGCCGACTCCACCAGATTCACGGCATGGTCGGAGATGCGCTCGAAGTCGCCGATGAGATGCAGCAGCTTGGCGGACTCGGTGTTGTCCTTTTCACTCATGGGCTGGGCGCTGAGCTTCACGAGGTAGGTGCCGAGCACGTCCTCGTACTGGTCGGCCTCGCTCTCCTTCCGGCGGATCTCCGCCGCCTCAGCCGCGTCATAGTGCTTCAGCTGATCGAGGGCGGACTGCATGGCCTTCACGGAGACGGCGGCCATGGTCTCGGCCATGGCGCTGCACTGCTGGATGGCGAAGGCGGGGGTGGCCAGCAGACGCTCGTCCAGCATGGTCTTCTTGTCGGCCTCCTCTTCCTCGTCCTTGGCATCGGGCACGATCCAGCAGGCCAGCTTCTCCAGCTTGCTGCTGAGCGGCAGGATGGTGGCCGCGCAGTAGCACTTG
The DNA here is from genome assembly GCA_964414495.1 of uncultured Oscillospiraceae bacterium. Lineage (GTDB taxonomy): Bacteria > Bacillota > Clostridia > Oscillospirales > Oscillospiraceae > RGIG5472. Next base: position 1,284 of record CAYPWQ010000222.1, on the reverse strand, counting down.
AAGGTGGTGTGGATCACGGCGATGCTCATGGCGTCCACCGTGCTGTCCACAAAGGCCAGATCCAGCAGGGCGTTGGCCCCGTAGAACAGAATCAGGCCCGTGACGGTGCCGATGATGTTGAAGCTCAGGTGGGCGATGGCGGCGCGGCGGGCGTTGCGGCTGGTGCCCACGGAGGAGATCATGGCCGTGGCGCAGGCGCCGATGTTCTCGCCCATGATGATGGGGATGGCCGTGCCGAAGGTGATGCTGCCGGTACTGGAGAGCGCCTGCAGGATACCGACGGAGGCGGAGGAGGACTGGATGATGGCGGTGAGCGCCGCGCCCGCGAGAACGCCCAGAATGGGGTTCTTGAACAGGAGCAGGATATTGGCGAACTCCGGCACATCCTTCAGGCCGGAGACGGCGCTGGACATGGTGTCCATGCCGGACATGAGGGCCGTGAAGCCCAGCAGGATCATGCCGATATCCTTTTTGCGGCTGCTCTTGCTGAACATCCGCATGGCTGTGCCGATGAGGGCCAGGATGGGCGTGAAGGACGTGGGCTTCATCAGCTCCAGGAAGAAGCTGCCGCCCTCGATGCCCGTCAGGCTCAGGATCCAGGCGGTGATGGTGGTGCCGATGTTGGCGCCGGTGATGACGTTGATGGCCTGCGTCAGCGTCATGATCTCGGAGTTGACAAAGCCCACCACCATGACGGTGGTGGCGGAGGAGGACTGGATCACGGCGGTCACGATGAGGCCCGTGAGGAAGCCCATGATCTTGTTGCTGGTCATGCGGGTCAGCAGGCTCTTGAGGCTGCTGCCGGCGCTCTTCTCCAGATACTCACCCATGAGGCTCATGCCCAGAAGGAAGAGACAGAGTCCGCCGATCAGACTCAATCCGTCAAAAATAGTCATGTGCAGATTCCTTTCCCCAAATGATTTCTTTCATCCGTCCGATTGGACAAAATACACGTTCTGCCTGTCAGTGTAGCGCGGTCAGATTAAATCTGAAACCGCATATATGTTAAATCAAGGTTAAATCGGCCCCTTTTGTAAAATTTAAGCAAAGAAAAAGCGGGGCCGCTGCCCCGCTTTTCCGTTTTTCATCGTTCCTTTTCTCCGCCGCCGCGGCAGCAGAAAAGCGGCGCGGGCTCTTGCCCGCGCCGCTTTGACCGGCTGTGACGGATTCAGTTGCTCTCCACCAGCGCGTACTTCTTGGCGAAGTCCTGATAGCGGGCGGCGAAGGCGGGATCCTCCTCGCGGACGGCGTGGAGATGCTCGTGCAGATCGAAGCTGGAGTGGG
>CAYPWQ010000221.1:0-2000 GCA_964414495.1 uncultured Oscillospiraceae bacterium | reverse complement strand
GGGCGAATGGAGCCGCCGTCTGGCCCGGATGGGAGCCCTGACCCGGCGGGAGGGGGAGCTGCAAAAGGTGGCGCTGCCCTATGGCGAGGGAGAGGAATTCCCCCTGACGGAGCTGTTCTGTCTTGCGGAGCTCCGGGAGCTGCGGGGGCGGCGCTATGTGGTCTATGCCTTTTCCGGCGAGGGACGGCCCGTGCTGGGGCCGTGAGCGCCTGCGCGGGGCGAAAAATTTTTCCGCCATGGCTACCAAAGGCGGAAAGGATGTGCTACAATAAATATGGAATTTTATGCGCCGCGGGAAACCCCGGCGGCAAAAGGAGGAGCCTGACCATGAAGTGCCCGTTCTGTGGATACCGCGAGAGCAAGGTGGTGGATTCCCGTCCGGCGGAGGAGAGCATCCGCCGCCGCAGAGAGTGTCTGGCCTGTGAAAAGCGCTTTACCACCTACGAGACGGTGGAGAGCCTGCCCATGGTGGTCATCAAGAAGGACGGCAGCCGCCAGAGCTTTGACCGTCAGAAGGTGTTCAACGGGATGCTGCGCGCCTGCGAAAAGCGGCCGGTGTCCGTGGCGCAGCTGGAGCAGCTGGCCGCCGAGATCGAGCAGAGCCTGCAGAACTCTCTCGAGCGGGAGATCCAGACCCAGGAGATCGGCGAGCAGGTCATGGAAAAGCTCAAGACCGTGGACGAGGTGGCCTATGTGCGCTTTGCCTCGGTCTACCGCCAGTTCAAGGATATCAACACCTTCATGCAGGAGCTGAGCAAGATCCTGGAGGAGAAGTGAATCAGCGCTGCTTTGGGATCAGCAGGGGCTTTTTCTCCCCGTCGATGCTGAGGAGGAAGACCTGACGGTGATGGGTCAGCCCATGGGAATGCAGCACGGCCTGTAACCAGCGCTGGTCCAGCCCGGACTTCTGCAGCTCCTTTTTCAGCAGCCGCCCGTCGCTGATGAGCAGCACGGGCAGGTCGGCGGCCTTCGGCGCGATCCCGGCGTCCGCGGCGGTCAGGGGCTGACTGCCGCTTTCCAGCAGCAGCGACAGCTGCCCGCTGCGCTCTAAAATGGCGTATTTCACGGTGCTGAGATCTGTCACGCCCTGCACCCGCAGCTCGCCCAGCAGCTCGTCCACGGTGAAGCGGTTGCGCCGCATGGCCCGCTGCATCAGCTGCCCCTCCCGGATGATGAGGGTGGGGTCGCCGCAGAAGAGAGAGCGGAAGCGCAGGCTCTTCAGCGACAGCAGCGAGAACAGCAGCGACAGCGTCAGCACCGTCAGGACGGAGACGACACCATAGGACAGGGGCAGCTCCAGATCCTGCAGCGGTGTGGAGGCCAGGTCGGACAGCAGCATGGCGATGACGAGCTCGTTGAGCTCCAGCTCGCCCATCTGCCGCTTGCCCATGAGCCGCAGCCCCAGCAGCAGCACCAGATAGATCACCGCCGAGCGGACGCAGACGGTCAGCATGATTCGATCACCTCCTGCGCAGTATGTTGTGCCGCGGGCGGCGGCTTTATCCCGGCGGAAAAGCGAATAAGACCGGCAGGCGGAGAGGGAGTCTCTCCGGCCTGCCGGATGTGTGTCCTGCGCGCTGCGCAGAAAAGAGAAGATGAGAGAAACAGGGAAGGAAACAGACAGAATGGACAAGCACGATCACAAGCACGGACAGATGCCGCACGAGCAGCACGAGTATCTGACCTGCGAAAAAAACTGGGTGTTCATCACGCTGATGTTCGTGGGCGGCGGACTCGGTGCGTTCACTTATTCCATCCGGGGCGGCGTGTTCTGCAACGCGCAGACGGGCAACATGCTGCTCATGGGCATGGCGGCAGGCCGCGGCGAATGGCGGGAGGCACTGTACTATTTTATCCCCATGAGCGCCTATCTCATGGGCGCGTTCCTGTCCGAGAGCATCGCGGGCCCCATCAAAAAGCTGCATCTGCCGCGGTGGGACACCATTTTTGTCCTGATCCCGCTGACGGCGGCGATCCTGCCGCGCCTGCTCCCGGAGTCT
>CAYPWQ010000220.1:0-2014 GCA_964414495.1 uncultured Oscillospiraceae bacterium | reverse complement strand
ACAAGACCCTGCATACCTTCCCCCAGGGCACCGTCCGCTTCGCCGTGGGCTTTGCCAGCACGGAGGAAGAGGTGGACGCCGCGCTCCGCGCCATCCGTGAGGTCGGCGCACCCCGCAGCTGAACCGTCGTCTGTAAAAAATCCCCGGCCTGAGCCGGGGACTTTTTTTGCTTGTCAGGCCTGCTTTTCCTTTTCCGCGATGATGTGGCGGATCAGGGCCACCGTGCCCTCCTCGCCGAGAAGCGAGGTGTCGAGGCAGAGATCGTAGCTCGCAGGCGCGCCCCACTTCTGGGTGCTGTAAAACTCATAGTAGGCGGCGCGGCTGCGGTCCATGCGCTGGATCTTCTGCTTGGCGGCGGATTCGCCCAGCTCGTCGCGGTGCATCACGGTCTGGATGCGCGTTTCCATGGGCGCATAGAGGAACACCCGCAGCACATTGCTCCGTTCGCGCAGCACATAGTCTGCGCAGCGGCCGATGATGACGCAGCTGCCCTTGTCGGCAATGGCGTTGATGGTGTCGAAGGTGGCCATGTACACCCGCTGATCCAGCGTGTTGCTGGGGATGCCGCCCAGGGCATAGCCAAAGGGATCCATGGCGATGGAATAGAGGAAGCTGCGGGGCTTCTCGTCGTAGTTCTGAAGGATCTTCTCGCAGAGGCCGCTTTCCTCCGCCGCGTGCTTGAGGATGTTCTGATCGTAGAACGGGATCCCCAACTGCTCGGCCAGCTGAATGCCGATGCTGCGTCCCCCGCTGCCGTACTGCCGTCCGATGGTGATGATCGTTCCCTGCTTCATAAAGCTGTCTCTCCCTTCCTGCGTTTTCTGTCATTTAAAAAGTCTGTACGATCGTGCGCCTTTCCCTTGTGAGGCAAGGCTTTGACGAACACGGGCCCAACCCGAAATCGTCAAAATCAATATCGTATATTTCTATTATAGGATCTTTTTTTGTAAAGTCAACCCATTTGGCGTTTTCCGGAAAAACTTGTGTTCCCCACAGCGCAGCATTTTCCTGCTTGACTTTTCGGAAAACGCCTGCTATACTTCGCATTACAATCCAAGGGGCGCTGGCGCACGCCGGCTGAGATGAGGAGCAATGCCTCCCGGTCCCTCGAACCTGATCCGGGTAATGCCGGCGTAGGAATGCGATCATATTGGTTTTCCGCAGTTTGCCGCATTGCAACGCCGACCGGGCTTGCCGTGCGGATATTTTTTTGCGCGGTGCGGCCGGTCTGGATCCCATCATTTTTTGAAAGGGAGTATCATCATGCGCAACACCAGGGCAAAAACTCTTGTGGAGGCGGCCATGCTCATTGCCGTCGCCCAGCTGCTGAGCTATCTCGTGCTCTACCGCTTCCCCCAGGGCGGCTCCATCGACGCCGCCATGCTGCCCATCATCCTCTTCTCCATCCGGCACGGCGCGGGCTGGGGGACCATGGCGGGACTGATCTTCGGCGTGCTGCAATATATCGGCGGCAACGGCATCGCCATCGACTGGACCAGCATGGTGGCAGACTATCTCATCGCCTATGCCCTGCTGGGCTTCGGCGCGGGTCTTGTGAAGGGGCAGCGTCACGCCGTCTATACCGGCACGCTGCTGGGCGCGCTGCTGCGCTTTCTTGCCCACTATGCGGTGGGCGCGGTGGTCTGGGGCAAGTATATGCCGGAGACCTTTTTCGGCATGACCATGACCACGCCCTGGTTCTATTCCCTGCTGTATAACGCCCCCTACATGCTGGGCAGCACCGTCATCGTGCTGATCCTGGCGGCCCTGCTGGAGCGGCGCATGGGGCGCTATTTCCGGGGCGAGGATCTGGCTCTCTGACGCCGCCGCGGGAGGGGGCAATCCGCCCTCTCCCGCGATTTTTGAAAAAAGTCCGGTTTTTTTGCTTTTTCCTCTTGACATTTTCCGCCCCATGGATATAATAATTAATGTTCGCCGCGTTGTGAACATAGCGGGTTTGTGTAATGGTAGCACACCGGACTCTGACTCCGTTCGTGAGGGTTCGAATCCTTCA
>CAYPWQ010000219.1:0-2024 GCA_964414495.1 uncultured Oscillospiraceae bacterium | reverse complement strand
CTGCGCAGGCCCAGCAGGACGATCCCGAGACGGACATCTTCACCGGTCTGCCCTTCCAGGAGAACACCGGCAACCTCAGCGACAGCGAAAAGGCCGAGGATTTCCGCAGCCATGTGGAAAAGCTCAGCGCGCCCCTGCGGGCCGAGGCCTATGTGGAGATCCTGAGCATCCCCTCGGATGAGGAGCTGGATGCCATGGTGTCGCAGGCCATGGCGGGCCAGACCGCCGAGACCATGGCCGCCGCCATGCAGCAGGCCATCGCCGCCCAGACCGGCATGGACGAGGAGGAGATCGCCTCCTACATTGAGGACATGTCCGACGAGGAGATCGAGGAGCTGTTCACGCAGCTCGTCGCCGAGCAGGTCAAGGCGCAGTACGCCGCGGGGGTGCAGCAGCGTCTCGCCGCCGTGCCAGCCGCCCAGCGCGCTGCCCTGCTGGACGCCGCCCTGCCGGACTTCACCGAGGCGGAATGTGCGAAATACTATGACGAGGTGCTGGAATTCTCCTCCTCCAGCTATGAGGACAATCTGACCACTCTCGGCTGTCTCGACCTGGCCGAGCCCGCCAGCGTGAATCTCTATGCCGCCACCTTCGAGAGCAAGGACGCCATCGAGGAGGCCATCGCCGATTATAACGCCGAGCGCGACGAGCTCTCGCAGATCCAGTACACGGACTATGTGGGCCTGATGATGAGCTCCGTCACCTCCATCATCAACGCCATCACCTATGTGCTCATCGCCTTTGTAGCGGTGTCTCTCATCGTCTCCTCCATCATGATCGGCGTCATCACCCTGATCTCTGTACAGGAGCGCACCAAGGAGATCGGCATTCTCCGTGCCATCGGCGCATCGAAGAAGAACGTCTCCAACATGTTCAACGCCGAGACCGTCATCATCGGCTTCACCTCCGGCACGCTGGGCGTGCTGGTGACAGCGCTGCTCTGCTTCCCCATCAACGCCATCCTGCTGCACTTCACGGGCCTTGCCAATCTGCGGGCCGTGCTGCCCTGGCAGGTGGGCGCGCTGCTCATCGCCATCAGCGTGGTGCTGACGCTGATCTCCGGCCTCATCCCCGCCCGCAGCGCCGCGAAGAAGGATCCCGTGGTGGCGCTGAGAACGGAATAAAGCCCTCTTTCCCAGAACAGACAGCCCGGATGCATCGCATCCGGGCTGCTTTTTTGCGGGCGGCGTGATGCCATGCTGTTGCCGCTCTGTCACCGCTTTGTTGTTGACAGGCCTTCCCGCTTCGTGGTATCATCCAAAAAAAGGAAAGAAGGTGTGCCTCATGTCCCGCAGGCTGTTCTGTGAGCTGTCCCCGCTGACCTTCCGCATCTCCGCCGCCAAGGAGCGGGTGCGCCGCCATGTGCAGGATTTGACCTCCGCGCAGCGCTTTGCCCGGGAGCAGAGCGGCGAGGATCTCCCCGTCCTCATCCACGGGCACAGCTCCCTCATCCGCCGCCGTCTGGGCGGCGTGAACATGACGCTGCAGGAGAACAAGGCGGTGAATCTCTCCCTTGCGGCGCCGCTGCTGGACGGCATCCTGATCCGCCCCGGCGAGACCTTTTCCTTCTGGCAGCTGGTGGGGCGGCCCAGCGCCCGCCGGGGCTTCCGCGAGGGGCTGACCCTCACCCGGGGCAGGACCGGCAGCGGCGTGGGCGGCGGCATGTGCCAGCTGAGCAATCTCATCCACTGGATGGTGCTGCACACGCCGCTCACCATCGTGGAGCACCACCATCACGACGGGGTCGATCTCTTCCCCGACCACGAGCGGCGGGTGCCCTTCGGCACCGGCAGCTCCATCTGCTATAACTATCTGGATTACCGCTTCCGCAACGATACCGACCGCACCTATCAGCTGCGGGTCCGGGTGGAGGACGAATACCTGCTGGGCGAGCTGCGCGCCGACCGGCCGCAGCCCCTGCGGTACACCATCCGCTGCGAGGGCGAGCGCTTCGTGCCGGAAAACGGGCAGTATTACCGCGTGGGTCAGGTCTGGCGGGAGGGCACGGATCCGGACACCGGGGC
>CAYPWQ010000218.1:0-2036 GCA_964414495.1 uncultured Oscillospiraceae bacterium | reverse complement strand
GCGCAGCTGTTCCGAGAACAGCAGCTCCTCCTGCCCCGTTTCGCCCTCTCTTGCGGCGAAGGCGGCCAGCAGCTCGATGAGCTCCTCCTCCGGCAGAGCCAGCAGCTTCTCCTGCGCCCGGTCAAAGACCTCGTCCAGCGCCTGCTGCTTGGCAGAGAGGATGCGCTGCCGCGCGTCCATTTCCGCGGCGCTGATGAGACGGCTCTCCTGCTGCCGCGCCGCCTCCTCATTCTGCCGGCGGCCGGCGGCAAGTCGCTGCTCCGCCTGCGTCCGGGCGGCATCGCGCACGCCCTCCGCCGCCTTTTCCGCCTCCAGCAGCAGCGCGTCGATCTCGCCCTGCGCATCCCGCCGGATGCGTTCCGTGATCTTTTCGATACCGTTCATGGCGTTTCCTCCCTCCGGCGGGATCACAGCCACAGCAGCATCAGCATGGAGGACAGCAGGGACAAAATCGCATAGAATTCCACGATACCGCAGAGGATCAGACCCTTGGACCAGTCGTTGGGCTTCTTGGCCAGGATGTTGATGGAGCTGGCCGCCACGCGGCCCTGCGCCACGGCGGACAGCCAGCCGCCGAGCGCCATGGGCATACAGGCCGAGAAGTAGCGCAGGCCTTCCATCACCGTCAGATCCACGGCGCTGCCATCCAGCATGCCCATGCGGATCAGGGCGAAGAACCACACCACCAGACCGTACAGGCCCTGCGTACCGGGCAGGAGCTGCAGCACCATGACCTTACCGGACTTGGACGGATCCTGGCTCAGCAGGCCCGCGCCCGCCTCGCCCGCGATGCCGGTGCCCTGGGCGCTGCCCACGCAGCTCAAACCCACTGCCAGACCGGAACCCAACAATGCCAGTGCCAGACCGCCGAACGATTCAAGAAAACTCATACTGAAACCTCCCTATTATTCTTTCACGATATCCACAAATTTTGTTTTGACTTCCAGCGGACGGAAGGGCTTGCCGCCGTCCTCGTAAAACCGGCCGAAGAACTCCAGGCATTGCAGGCGCATGTCATGCACATAGCAGCCCAGCAGATTCAGCGCCAGATTCAGGGCATTGCCCACCGCGGAGATGAGCAGGAACGTAAAGATATTGCCGGTGATATTGCCGAGGGTGTTGAACACCTGGGCGATGACCGCGCCCGACAGCATCAGCGCCATCAGGCGGGAATAGGACAGGATGTCGCTGAAATAGCCCGTCACATGACTGTAGAGTGAGCCGCCGATGCCGATGATCCGTCCCACGATGCCCTTCTTGCCATAGCTCTGGGTCAGGAGCAGGAGCACCAGAATGGCGATGCCCGCCGCCTTCATCTGCCCCAGCGCGATGCCGACGGCCAGCAGCACGAACACCAGGAACCACGCCAGCTCATCGCACACCGCGCTCATGGCGTCCCCCGCCTTCACCTTCCGCACGGCGCTGATGGTCATGCCGGTGAAGATCTGCACAAGGCCGATGACCAGCGCGCCGATCAGCACCGCCAGCGCATCGTCCAAGGGGTTGAACAGGGACGGCAGGGCAAAGGTGCTGTCCGGATCATACATGGTGATGAGCTGCGTCGGCAGATCGCCGAAGAAGCCGCCCGTCAGCGCGCCCATGATAAAGGTGCTGACACCGCAGTAGCCCGCAAGGGGGATCATGTGCTTCATGGTGTCGCCGTTGGGCTTCGTGCGCTTCATGATGATGCAGGATGCCAGCACCATCAGCAGGCCATAGCCCATGTCCGCCATCATGATGCCGTAAAACAGGATGAAGAAGGGCGCCATCAGCGGATTGGGGTCCACATTATTGTAGGTGGGAAGCGCGTACATCTCCGTCACCATGTTCAGCGGTCTGGTCAGCCAGTTGTTCTTCAGCCGGACCGGGACCTCCGGGTATTCCTCCTCCGTTGGGTCCTCATGCTCCCAGGCGCAGCCCATGCCATCCAGCAGGGCCTCCACCTCCCGCAGCGTCTCTGCCGGGACCCAGCCTTCAAAGAAGATCACGGTATCGTCCGTCATCAGCCGTTCCTGATTGGTCTCCTTGGCCGCTTC
>CAYPWQ010000217.1:0-2046 GCA_964414495.1 uncultured Oscillospiraceae bacterium | reverse complement strand
GGCACGCTCCGTCAGATCCGTCGTCACCACGGCGGTGGCCTTCACAAAGCCATCGGTGGAGATCGCTCTTACCAGCATATCGCTCATAGGGAATTTCCTTTCCTGTTGTGTCTTGATTCAGCCGCGCAGGGCGCTGACGTACATGCGCAGCTCCTGCTCTCCCGGCTCCTTCTGCGAGAGGTCGCCGAAAAAGCGGATGTCGTGGAAGCCTGCCGCCGTGAGCCACTGCGTCAGCTCTTCCCGGGTGTAGGCCCGCTCGCGATGCTCCTCCAGCGTGCGGCGCCATGCGCCGTCCCGCCGGCGGCGGAACAGATCCATCCCATAGGTGATGGTGCGGCTGCGGCGGCTGTAGGCCGCGCGCCAGACGCAGTAGCTGTCCTCCGTCTCGTCCAGAAACACCTGGCCGTCCAGATTCTCCAGCTTATAGACCGTGTTCACGTCGAAGAGGAACAGACCGCCGGGGGCAAGGCAGTCGTAAACATGCCGGATGGCCCGCTGCACTGCCCGGGGCTCCGTCAGATAGTTGAGACTGTCGAGACAGCAGACCACGGCGTCCACCGGCTGCGGCAGGCGCAGATTCGTCATGCTCTGCTGCAAAAGCAGAGGACGGCTCTCCTCCGGCAGCTCCAGCGCCTTGTTCATGGCCTCGGCCAGCATATCCTCCGCCAGATCCACGCCGATCAGCTCATAGCCACGCTCTGCCAGCAGGCAGGTCATGGTGCCGGTGCCGCAGGCCAGATCCAAAATCGTCCGCACCGGCCGCTCTGCGCGGCGCAGCAGACGGCAGAGGTAGGCCGCCCGCTTTTCATACTGCACATCCCCCGTCAGCGCGTCGTAGCACCCGGCGAGGGCCTCGTAACAGCCCGTCATTCCTGCCCGTTCTCCGCTTCCGCCGGCTCTTCCGCCGCCTTCATGCGGTCGAACACCACCTCATAGCCGCCGCTGCCATAGCTCAGCGAACGGTTCACACGGCTGATGGTGGCGCTGGAAGCGCCCGTCTTTTCCAGAATATCATTATAGATCAGGCCCCTGTTCAGCAGGGTCGCCACCTCGAAGCGCTGCTCCATGGAGCGCAGCTCCGACACCGTGCAGAGATCCTGGAAGAAGTTGTAGCACTCCTCCTCCGTCTCCAGCATCAGGATCGCCTTGTAAAGAAAATCGCTCTTCGCCTTTTTGCCGATCTTGACCATGCGTTCCTCCTTATCGCCGCCGTCCGCGCCGAAGCGCCTTCGTGCGGGCGCTGTTGTCCGTCGCTCCTATCCTATCACTTTGCTTTGTGAAAGTAAAGCATGATTTCTTCTGTCACCTGCCCCGCTGCCCCGCCATAGACTGGAGCAAACGCCTTCGCAGCAGAAAGCGTCCCGCCGGCGCGCGCCGGCAGAAAGGCAGGGCAGTCCATGAACCACACTCCGGCTGTTTTTTCTCCCCGGCCGCTCCTCCGTGAGCGGCAATGGACGCAGGAGGGCTTTCCCGTGCTGTCGCTGCGCCTGTCCCTTCCCGGCGGCGCGGGGGCCGATCCCCGCATCCGGCGCATCGACCGCTGCTATGCCCGCTTTGCCCGGAATTACGAGCGCTACTGTGCGCGTTTTCTGCTGCCCATGGCTGCTGCGGCCTTCCGCGATGCGGCGGAGCGGAACCGCCCCTTTTCCCCCTGGGTCGTCTCCGCCGCCCACCGCGTCACCCTGCTGACGCCGGAGCTGCTGAGCCTCACGCTGGAGCTCACCGAGCCGGACGCGGCCGCCCCCCTTCTCCGCCGCCGGGGCGACACCTGGGATCTCCTCGACGGTTATCCGCTGGCCCTTGACGACTTCTTCCCGCCCGACGCGCCGCCCCTGCGGCGGCTGCGCCGTCTGGCCCGGGCGGAGCTTCCACAGCGCGGTGTGCCTCTTCGCCCGGACTGGCGGCTGCGCCTGCGCACCGCCGCCAGCGGGGAGCATTTCTATCTCACAGAGGCGGGCCTGACCTTCTTTTATCCCATGTACGCCCTTGGCGGAACGGAGCTGGGCATCCCGGAATTTTCCCTCCCCTGGGACGCGGCGCAGGGCC
>CAYPWQ010000216.1:0-2070 GCA_964414495.1 uncultured Oscillospiraceae bacterium | reverse complement strand
GGCAGCAGCGAAAGGTGAAGGGGAATGACTTGAAGCAAGGCTCCTGCCGAAAGGCCGGGAGCCTTTTCCTACGGGCAGAGCTCCGTCATTTCAGCGGGAAATAGCAGGCCAGCCTGTGTCCGCACAAAGGCAGGTTAGCGCGGCCTGAGGGCTGATGCGCTCTGCGCAGGGGCGAGATTCGCATTCCCTCTTGCATTTCTCTGCAAAGTGTGCTATCATGCTTATATTCTTATTTGGAAAGCGAGTGTGAAAGATGGACGCAGATGCAAACCCCCGAAGTAGTGCTTTGACCACTTCCGCGGTTTCCCGCGCCGTCGTCACCTGCCGCATATGAACCGGGACAGAGCCTGATGCTGTATCAGGTTCTGTCCTGTTGCATTTTTTCGGCCGTTCTTTCCTCATTTTTTACAGAAAGGCAGTCTAGAAAACCATGTCTGATTTACCCGGCCAGATACTTCTGCAGTTTGTCCTGATCGCACTGAACGCGTTCTTCGCCGCGTCTGAGATCGCCGTCATCTCCCTCAACAGCACCCGCCTCCGCGCGCAGGCGGAGGAGGGCGACAAGATGGCGGAAAAAATGCTGATCCTGGTGGATGAGCCCACGGGCTTCCTCTCCACCATCCAGATCGGCATCACTCTCGCGGGCTTCCTGGGCTCCGCATTCGCGGCGGAAAACTTCGCGGGACTTCTGACGGACTGGCTCGTCAACGATGTGGGCGTCACCGCCCTTCCCTCCGGCGTCATCAGCACCATTTCGGTCATCGTGGTGACGCTGATCCTGTCCCTGTTCACGCTGGTCTTCGGCGAGCTGGTGCCCAAGCGCGTCGCCATGCGGAAGGCCGAGTCCCTGGCCCGCAAATTCTGCGGCATCATCCTGTTCCTCTCCCGGGTGCTGAAGCCCTTCGTGTGGTTCACTTCCACCTGCACCAACGGTGTGCTGCGTCTCATCGGCATCAATCCCCACGAGGATGAGGACACCGTCTCCGAGGAGGATATCCGCCTCATGGTGGACGCCGGCGAGGAGCAGGGCTCCATCGAATCCATGGAGCGCGACTTCATCGAGAACATCTTCGAGTTCAACAACATCGACGCCTCCGATGTCATGATCCCCCGCACCTCCGTCACCTTCATCTGGGCGGACGCCACCAAGCAGGAGATCCTGGACACCATTTCCTCCAGCGGTTTCTCCCGCTTCCCGGTCTGCGGCGAGGATACGGACGATATCCTTGGCGTGCTGCGCACCCGCGAATTCCTGCTGGCCCTAAACGACGAGGACGGCGAGGCCTTCGACATGAAGAAGCTGGTGTTCCCCGCCGCCTTCTTCCCCGAGACCATCAAGGCCGACGCCCTCTTCCGCGAGATGCAGAAGCGCAACACCCAGATGTGCATCATCGTGGACGAATACGGCGGCACCTCCGGCATCGTCACCATGGAGGACCTGCTGGAAGAGCTGGTGGGCAACATCTACGACGAGTCCGACACCATCACGCAGGAGATCTCTCTTGTGAGTGAAAACACCTGGCGTGTCGCCGGCGACATCGCGCTGGAGGATCTGGACGAGGTGATCGGCACGGAGCTGGACAACGAGGATCTGGATTACAACACCCTCGGCGGCTATCTCTTCGACCACCTGGGCCACATCCCGCCCGACGGCAGCCACGAGGAGCTGACGGCGGACGGTCTCCACTTCCGCATCGAGCAGATGGAGGACCGGCACGTGGAGTGGGTCATCGTCACGAAGCTGCCGGAGGAAGCTCCCGCAGAGGAAGAAAAGGAGCCCGCCGAAAAGCGCGGCAGATAACTACATACTGGAATATAAGAAAAGGGAGACCATCCATCGGATGGTCTCCCTTTATGCTTTGTCGCAGGCAAGTGCCTCGCAGAGTTCGCGCGGCGCGCCGCGCGAAAAAATGAGATCATGTTTGCCCGCGACCGGCGCGTGGGCAAACATACTTTACGGTCTGCCAGTGTGCGAGCGCAGCGAGTGCGCGCAGCAGACCGCAGCTCTCTATCGAAAAACGCCGCCGGCGTTTTTCGATAAGATATAGGGGGCCATCCATCGGATGGCCC
>CAYPWQ010000215.1:0-2101 GCA_964414495.1 uncultured Oscillospiraceae bacterium | reverse complement strand
ACCACGTCCAGACTGCACTCGTCGCCCAGCGAGGTGGTGAGCAGGGCCTCGAAGGTCTTCTTCTGCTCCTCGGCAGGCTGGGGCGCCGGGGCGTTGAACAGAGTTTCAATCAGGGCGTCCTGACTGGTCTTTACGTCGTGGGTATAGTACAGGGCATTGTAGATATTGGTGGAGCGGTTGTCGAAGGCCGGGAACAGGAAGCCCAGAGCCGGGGCGGAGATCATCTGGCTGCCGGCCCCGTCGTGGAAGGTCTTTTCTTCCGGGATGTAGTGCAGCCCGCCCTTGGTCTGCTTGACGGGGCAGATGGAGCACAGAATGTACGAATACGTCTCGTCGGAATTATCCTTCTGAAAGGCGTCGTCCCTGGACTTGAAGGGCACGTCATAGGTGTCATAGCCCAGCAGAATCAGGTAGTTTCCCTCCAGCACCACGGAATCAATGATCTTTTGGTAAAAGCTCAGCCGCAGTTCATCGTCCTTGAGCTGGGAAGCGCGCAGATCCATCAGCAGCTTGTGCTCGGGAGAAGAAGCCACCTGACTGGTTTTGAAGGTGATATCAATGAGGTTGCGCCCGATGGAGCCGGACAGGGTGCGCCGCAGAAGGGCAAAATACTTATCCCCCTCGTTTTCCGGCATGATGCCCGTGGACTGGCGGAATTCGGAGATAATCTCCTTGTTGTCGTTGACGAAACATCCGTAGATGGCGGTCATATTGCTGCGATCCCGACGCAGATGCCGCCGAATCTCGCTGATTTCCTTATCAATCATGGTAAACCCTCGTTTCGTTGAGATACGCCCCAGTATAGCACATATGGCTCTACTTATCAAGCGATATAGTTCCGCAGCTTTTCTATCGCCCGCTCCCGGCGTTCGTTAAAATCCATCTCCGCGACCAGCGCCTTGGGCAGGGAGCGACGCAGCGGGTCTGTTTCTTGATATATATTTTTATCTATTTCTTTTTTTGTTTCTGTTTCTTCTTCTGTTAGGGGGGCTATAGGGGGGCTATCCTCCCCTCCCCAGCGCTTTTGGCTTCCTCTGCGCCCGGCAGCCACCGCCTTCTCATAATCTTCATTGGATTCGTCCACCGCCGGTTTGATGGTCAGAAACAGGGCATAGCCCAGCGCGTCCAGATTGGTTGGCAGCTTCCCCGTGTCAAAGTACGCGAAAACCGCTTTCAGGGCCGCACCGGCGCTTTCGTCCGGCACCGCGTCCACCACGTTCCGGATATTCCGAAACATCCGAAACCAGACTGCTCCCTCCTGCTTTTTCTTTGCCATTTGTATCCCTCCTGTCGCCTTTCCTTGCAGGCTTTTTACAGGATCATGATACCACACCGTACCAGTAATTTTTGTCAGACGCCGTTCGATCTTTTTCGCAGAAAACAGGCCTGCCGCAAGAAAGCAGCAGGCCCCAAAGGCGTTTATGCTACAGGATGAGACAGCAAACTAAGCCTTCCCCTTTGGGGAAGGTGGCCGAGCGTCAGCGAGGTCGGAAGAGGCAAATACCATTTCGCCGAAACACTGTTGAATGTCCAAAGCGGCTCTGCCCTCTTCCGCCCCCTTCGAGGGCACCTTCCCCAAAGGGGAAGGCATTGGTACGCGAGAAGGACAATTTCGTGGACAATAATCAATCCGCCAGACATTTCCAGTTCTGGACAAAATACTCGACACCGGAATACAGGGTCGTCACCACAATGACGGCAATTACGACCCAGTTCAGCACCGGAATCCCGGGCAGGGCCATCATGACGCACAGGCCCACCATGGTGCTGGCGGTCTTGACCTTGCCGCTCCAGCCGGCGGCAATGACGGTGCCCTTCTGGACGGCAATGAGCCGCAGGCCCGTGACGGCGAACTCTCTCGTCAACACGATCATCAGCGCCCAGGCCGGGAACACCCCCCACTGGCAGAACATACACATGGCGGCGATTACCAGCAGCTTATCCGCCAGAGGGTCCAGGAATTTGCCGAAGTCCGTCACCTGATGGTAGTGCCGGGCAATGTAGCCATCCACGAAATCCGTCAGGCTGGCAGCCACAAAAATCGCCAGAGAAACGTACATCCACAGCCCCGTCTGTCCGTGGGATAAGTACATGGTCACAA
>CAYPWQ010000214.1:0-2106 GCA_964414495.1 uncultured Oscillospiraceae bacterium | reverse complement strand
GTGCTCCGTCAGCCAGGTGCGCAGCAGCTCCTGACGGCTCTGGGGCTGGAGCAGCAGCCGATGGCCGCCGCCATGGAGCCAGTCCGCCCCCTCCAGAATGGAAATGATGGTCTCGCCCCCCATACCGGCGATGAGAATGCAGTCCGCCTCCTCCGGCGCGATGGCGCTGAGACCGCTGCAAAGTCGGAAGTCGATCTGATCCGTCAGGCCGTATTCTTCGGCGGTGCGGCGGGCATGCTGCAGGGGCTCCTCGCCGATGTCCGCTGCGATGGCGGAGGCAAGCGCTCCCGCCTGCATCAGATACACGGGGATATAGCCGTGATCCGTGCCGATATCTGCAAGGCGCGCGCCGCGGGGCACCAGCTCGGCCAGCCGCGCCAGCCGCGGCTGCAGGTGCAGACTTTTTTCCATGGCTCTTCCCTCCTTCGGATGCGGTGCCGTCCCCGAAAGGAGGCGAATGCTGCATCAGCGCACTGCCGCCGCGGCAGTGCTGACACAAGAAAACGCATACGCTGCCGTATGCGTTTTCTTACACTTTTATTCCGCCTGGGGCTTGTTGGCCTCTTCGTTCACCAGCGTCAGCAGCTTTTCGCAGTTGATGCCGTGGACCATGCAGGCCTCTTCCACCGTTTCGTTGCGGGAGGAGGGGCAGCCCAGGCAATGCATACCGATGCCATAGAAGATGGGCGCAGTGTGGGGCGCGATATCCAGAATATCGCCGATAATGGTATCCTTCGTGATCTCGATCATGTTTACTTCCTCCAAGGGTCAAAATATATGATAAAGTATACCCGCTTTCCGCAGCTTTTTCAAGTATTCCCCGCGCATTTCAGCAAAAAAACACCTGCCTTGCGGCAGGTGTTTTCTGGACAGGTCGGAAAGGGATCAGCCCTGCTCCTTCATCTTGGCGAAGCACTCGCTGCAGTACACAGGACGATCGCTCTTGGGCTCGAAGGGAACCTTGGCCTCGCCGCCGCAGGAAGCGCAGACAGCGGTGAAATACTCACGGGGACCGCGGGTGGCGTTCTTGCGAGCGTCACGGCAGGCCTTGCAGCGCTGGGGCTCATTCTGGAAGCCGCGCTCAGCGTAGAACTCCTGCTCACCGGCGGTGAAAACGAATTCGTTGCCGCACTCTTTGCAAACTAAAGTCTTATCTTCGTACATGTTCTTGCCCTCTCTTAGATAGATAAAGAATATATTGCGATCAGCTTCTGCTGATTTCGCCGGATGTGATCTGCTGGCCGATTTTTCGCCGGAGGCGCTGCACAGCATTGTCCACTGACTTTGGAGAACGACCGAGAAGCACGGCGATCTCGCGACAGGAATAGCCTTTTAAATAATACCCTAAAACCTTCCCTTCAAACGCGGACAGCTGCTTTTGAATGCCGGCAAAAAACGCAGAGACCCGCTCCTCGTCGATCAGCAGATCTTCGGGGTTGGAGGCCGCGTATCGCGGGACATCCGGGGCAAAGGAATTGCCATCAAAGAAAGGGGTATCAAAGGAAACCGAGCGATTCAGCGCCGCCTGCTTTTCGCTGTTGGCCGAGCGGAGCACGGAAT
The DNA here is from genome assembly GCA_964414495.1 of uncultured Oscillospiraceae bacterium. Classification (GTDB taxonomy): domain Bacteria; phylum Bacillota; class Clostridia; order Oscillospirales; family Oscillospiraceae; genus RGIG5472. Next base: position 546 of record CAYPWQ010000214.1, on the reverse strand, counting down.
ACAATCGGTTGCGGACACAGGTCTCTGCAAAGCTGCGGAACGCAACGGACTTTGCGGGGTCGAAGGAACGGATGGCGCGCAGCAGACCGATCATGCCCTCCTGGATCAGATCCTCACTGTCCCCTCCCACCAGATAAAGGGAGTGCGCCTGCGCGCGGACAAGGCGGGTATAACGGATGACCAGCAGCTCCTCTGCCTCGGCACGGCCGGCGGCAGCAAGAGCGCCCAGCTGCTCATCATTCTGATCTGCGAGTGGCCCAAAACGTTCTTCCATAACAGTGATTATTATAATGAATTTCTTTCAAGTCTGTCAAGCTTTTTTGCGAATTTTCCATAAAAGAATCGTTCTTGTCTTTTCTTTTTTTCAGTAGTATACTGAATACAACAAATTTTTTGGAGGTTTTTCGCCATGGTCGATCACATCAACTGCAAAACCCTCGTTGAGGATGCCCTCTATATTTTCCACAACGGCTATGCCTGCTCCGAGTCCGTGATCTATGCGCTGCGCAAAAACTTCGGCTGGGACGACATGACGGATGACGCCAT
>CAYPWQ010000213.1:0-2116 GCA_964414495.1 uncultured Oscillospiraceae bacterium | reverse complement strand
TCGCTCCCTACGGCATGAACTACTCCACCTTCATGAACGGCGTGAAGAAGGCCGGCATCGAGATGAACCGCAAGAGCCTGTCCGAGATGGCCATTCAGGACTCCGCCGCGTTCGCCGCGGTTGTGGAGAAGGCTAAGGCTGCTCTGAACTAAGTTCACGAAATAAGACCCTGCTGATTTTTCGGCGGGGTCTTTTCCGTTAGGGGGGAGAAATGTGGAACTGAAATGGACGGCAACACGGGAAGGACGCCTGTCGTCCTTTCTGCTGGGGGAACTGAAGATGTCCACAGGGCTGATGAACAAGCTGAAATGGGGCGATTCTCTCCGGGTGAATGGAGTCCCCCAGCGGACGAATTATCCGGTAGCACCCGGTGACGTGATTACCGTGGCGCTGGCGGAGGAAACCCCGGAGTACCCGGCGGAGGACGGGGAACTGTCGATTCTCTACGAGGACGACGCCCTGCTGGCGGTGGACAAGCCCGCCGGAATGCTGATTCACCCCTCCCGGGCGAGAAATACGGGGACGCTGGCGAATTTTGTGGCAGGGTACTATCAGAAAACAGGACAGAATTGCGCCTTCCACCCCATGACCCGGCTGGACCGGGACACCTTCGGCATCGTGCTGCTGGCGAAAAACGCCCATGTCCACAGTTTGCTGCAAAGCGGCGGCGCGAAAAAGATCTATCACGCGCTGGTGTACAGCGGCCCAAATGAGGTAAGCGGCACCATTGATGCCCCCATTGCCCGCCGCCCGCTGCCGAGCCTTCTGCGTTATGTAAACCCGGAGGGGAAACCTTCCGTGACCGAGTGGCAGATTTTGAAGCGGGATGAAAAGTTATGTAAACTAGCCTTACGGCCCGTCACCGGAAGAACCCACCAGCTTCGGGTGCACTGCGCCTACATGGGCTTTCCCATACTGGGAGACCCCCAGTACGGAAGCCCGGAATCTCAGGCGTATTCTGCCGAACTGGGGCTGACCCACCAGATGCTCTGCGCCAGAAAACTGGAATTTTCCCATCCCCTCACCGGCAAAGCCATGGTGCTGGAATCCGCCATGGATGTACGGCTGTGACGGACAGATTCGAAAAAGACTGCGCCTGCCCGGATGGGCAGACGCAGTTTTTCTTTACGGCATTATTCTTCCTCGGTGACGGTTTCTTCTGCGGAGAAGGTAAGGCCCGCGATCATGGTTTCCACCCGTTTCATGCCCGCAGCGCCATCCTCACAGAAGGTGTAGACCTCAATGAGCTTCCCGTTGGTAAAGTGGTTGTAGACCACAAACCCGTAATCCTTTGCCAGATTGAAGGCAATGTACTGGTTTTCTCCAACGGTTTTGACCAGAGCGGGACTGCCGCCGTACCAGTTTTTGGACAGGTAGTCCGCGATCTGCTTTACGGAGGCATCCTCCAGCGTGTTCATATCCCCCACCAGAGCTGCCAGCGTATTGCCGGACTCGGCAACGTAGGTGGAGACACCGGCGCAGTAATCGAAGATGTCCATATGGATGCCGTTATTACTGTAGTTCTGCACAGCGGTGCTGATGTCGCTGTACAGGTCCATGTAGATTTCCAGCTGCTGATATACGTCCTGCGTGATGCAGTAAGCGCCGAAGGGCACCGTCAGGGACAGCTCCGTACCGGCGGCAGTGACCACGGTAAACACGCCGTTGTCCTGATCAATCGTCACCGTGTCCGCGGTCTGGCTGGCGGAAGCAGGCTCACGGCTGCTGATGGGCTTTTTCCCGATTTCCGGGGCCACCACCGCGGTATCGAGAATGGTATACTTCTCGGTTTTATCTGTTTTGGCGGTTTTGTCATCCTTCGCGGCGTCCACGCGGACAGTGCCGATGCTCACCACAAGGAGCAGCGCCAGCGTAACAGCAATCCATTTTTTCATAGTATTTCTCTCCTTTGAGACGGTATAGGAAAAGTATAGCAAACGCGGTGCTACCCAAGATTTTGGGTATGATTTTCATACTTACCGCGTCAAGCGTGCGGGGTGCCGCCATTGGAAGCCGTGAAGCGTCACAGGACGGCAATTTTCCTCAGGGTATTGGCTGTTCGGATTGTAATCCATTCTCCAATCCCCGGGCTTGCAGTCTTTTTCCACCAGTTCGC
>CAYPWQ010000212.1:0-2130 GCA_964414495.1 uncultured Oscillospiraceae bacterium | reverse complement strand
CGGTGAAGATGTCGATCTTCTTCAGCTCCTGTGCGATAGCGTCGGCATGCTGGGGCGGCAGCTGGGCGCCGTCCTCCCAGTAGACCTTGTAGCCGTTATATTCCTTGGGATTGTGGGAGGCGGTGACGTTGATGCCGGCCTGACAGCCATAGTGCCGCACGGCAAAGGACAACTCCGGCGTGGGACGGAGAGACTCGAAAATGCGGACGTGGATACCGTTGGCGCACATGACCTCGGCGGCGGCGCGGGCATAGTCCATGCCGTTGTTGCGGCAGTCCATGCAGATGGCGACGCCGCGGCGCTTCGCCTCCTCGCCCTCGGCGGCGATGACGGCGGCAAAGCCCTGGGTGGCCCAGCGGATCACATGCACGTTCATATTGTGCAGACCCACCGCCATGGTGCCGCGAAGTCCGGCGGTGCCAAATTCCAGCGGGGCGAAGAAGCGGGTCTCGATCTCCTTTTCGTCGCCGGCGATGGCGCGAAGCTCGGCCTTTTCCGCGTCGCTCAGGGCGCTGCTTGCCAGCCACTTTTCGTATTCCGCACGATAGCTGCTCATAAGCGTTCCTCCTTCTGTTTCGTGACTCCACCGGGGTGGAGAATGGTTTCTGAACCGATTATAGCACAAAGAAAAGGGACTTTGCAGTCCCTTTTTTGGATTATTTGTGGTATTTCGAGCCCTCCAGGATCTGATAGCCCCGGTAGATCTGCTCCAGCAGCATGACCCGGGCCAGATGATGGGGGAAGGTCATGGGGGAGAAGGAGAGCCGCAGGTCGGCCTCCTTTTTCAGCCCTTCGTCCAGACCGCAGCTGCCCCCGATGAGAAAGCTCACCTGCGACTGCCCCTCCAGCGCGAACTGCCGGAGCTTTTCTGCGAACTGGGGACTGGTCAGGGGCTTTCCCTCGATGCAGAGGGCGACCACCGCGCCGCCCTTAGGGAGCTTTTCCCGGATGGCCGCCGCTTCTGCGGCGAGAGCGCGGCGGATCTCCGCCTCGGAGGGCGCGTCGGAGAGACGCTGCTCGGTTAGCTCGATGACGCTGAGCTTACAGTGCCGCTGCAGACGCTTTTCGTATTCGCCCACGGCGTCTATGTAGAATTTTTCCTTCAGCTTGCCGACGCAGATGACGTTCACCTTCTGCACAGCGTGTTCGCCCCCTCTCCCAGCTCCAGACGCAGCGCGTCGTTTCGCGGCGCGATGTGCAGCGCCGCCTCGCCCCGCAGGGCGGCGCGGCTGCTCTGCTCCGCCAGCTGCGGCGTATTGTTGTCCTGACTCAGATGGCCCAGCAGGATCTGCTGTGTGCCCCGGCGCTCTGCCTCTGCTGCAAAGGCCGCCGCCGTCTCGTTGGAGAGGTGGCCCTGCTCACTGAGGATACGCTGTTTCAGCGCATAGGGATAGGGCCCCGTCTGCAGCATCCGCACATCGTGGTTCGACTCCAGCAGCAGGGTGTGTACCCCCGGCAGAATGGCCGCCGCCTCCGGCGGGATGACGCCGGTATCCGTCAGCGCGCCGAAGGAAAAGCCGGGGCCGTCGATGCGGAAATCCGCGCTGCCGGGTGCGTCGTGGGAGGTGGGAAAGCTCTGCACCAGCAGCTCGCCCAGGGAAAAGGCATCCCCCGCCGCAAAGCAGCGCAGCCGCGGCAGCACCGCCGGGATCTGCAGTGCCAGCGCCTCCGCCGCGGCGAGAGAGGCATAGACGGGGACATCATACTGCTTGCAGAAGGTGGCAAGACCGGAGGTATGGTCGCTGTGGGGGTGGGTGATGAGCACGGCGCGGAGCGCGGCAGGCGTGAGCCCCAGCGCGGCAAGGCCCCGCCGGATGCGCAGACAGGAGATGCCCGCGTCCAGCAGGATATGGTCAGAGCCGCAGCTGAGCACCAGCGCGTTGCCGGAGCTGCCGCTGGCAAGAGAGCAGATGAAAGACAATGGTCGATACCTCACAATAAAAAAATGTCCGCCGGGGAGAGCGCCGCCTGCGGCAGCGCGTCCACACAGCGGACGAAGAAATTCAGCTGATCTGGGCGGCAGGCGCGTCCTCCGCGGGGATCTCCTGCAGGGAGATGTCCGCCCCCAGGGCGCGGAGCTTTTCCACGATGCGCTCGTAGCCGCGCTCGATATACTGGATGTTGGTGATC
>CAYPWQ010000211.1:0-2149 GCA_964414495.1 uncultured Oscillospiraceae bacterium | reverse complement strand
GCCTCTTCCGTAAAAATCCAGCGTCTTAGCGGAATTTTAGCATTATCTTAACGGCATTCCCCATAGAAATATGATATACTACTTCAAAATGTATCATGCGCGAATTATGGCGATCCGGGTCGGCGAGACCCCCCGACCCCGCAGCAGGAGGTGTCCCCATGTCCCGTCCGATGTCCGAGAGCAGCAGGAGCATATTCCCCTTTCACTGGCGCGATCTCATCGGCACGCTGCTGATCTTCTGCGGCGCGGTGCTGCTGTGCCTTGCGCTGAATAATTCCACCACAGACAGTGAAAAGAGCGGCCATGTGACGCTGATCTTCGTGCTGGCGGTGGCGCTGGTCTCCCGCGTGACGGACGGCTATCTCTGGGGCGTGCTCAGCTCCCTTGCCAGCGTATTCTTTGTGAATTACTACTTCACCTATCCCTTCCGTGCCTTCAACTTCACGCTTGCGGGCTATCCGCTGACCTTTCTCACCATGCTGGCGGTGTCGCTCAGCATCTGTGCCTCCACCGCCCAGTCCAAGCAGCAGGAGGCGCTGCGGGCCAAGGCCGAGCAGGAAAACCTGCGGGCCAATCTGCTGCGGGCCGTGTCCCACGATATCCGAACGCCCCTGACCTCCATCGTGGGCGCGTCCTCCACGCTGATAGAGCTGGGCGATACGCTCAGTGACGAGCAGAAGCACACGCTGCTGCACGACATCAACGAGGATGCTCACTGGCTGATCCGCGTGGTGGAAAATCTGCTCTCCGTCACCCGCATCAGCGGCCAGACCGAACTCAGCAAGGAGGGCGAGCTGATCGAGGACGTGATGGCGGAGACCGTTCAGAAATTCCGCCGCAGCTATGCCGACATCGACGTGGTGGTGCGGCCGCCGGAGGATGTGGTGCTGGTTCCCATGGACGCCACGCTCATCGCCCAGGTTCTCTTCAACCTGATGGAGAACGCGGCGCGGCACGGCGGCACCACCAGGACCATCACCCTCACGGCAGAGACCGCACGGGGCTTTGCCGTGGTCAGTGTGCAGGACGACGGTCAGGGCATCGCGCCGGAAAAGCTTCAGACGCTGTTCAGCGGTACATACGGCTCCTTCGGCAGCGGCGCGCCGGACGCCAAGCGCAACATGGGCATCGGCCTCTCCGTCTGCCGCAGCATCATCCGTGCCCACGGGGGCGAGCTCTCTGCCCGGAACCATCCCGCCGGCGGCGCGGAATTCACCTTTACATTGCCTTTGAACGAGGAGGAATAACACCATGAAGATCAAGGACAAGATCCTCATCATCGAGGATGAGCAGAACATCAGCCACTTCATCTCCGCCACGCTCACCAGCAGCGGCTACGATGCCATGATCGCCCACAGCGGTGCCGAGGCGCTCAGCATGATCTCCTCTCACTGTCCGGATCTCATCGTGCTGGATCTGGGCCTGCCCGACATGGACGGGCTGGACATTCTGGAGGATGTGCGCTCCTGGTCCTCCCTCCCCATCGTGGTGGTCTCTGCCCGCACCCACGAGGGCGACAAGGTTACGGCGCTGGATCTGGGCGCGGACGATTACATCACCAAGCCCTTCGGCACCTCTGAGCTGCTGGCCCGCATCCGCGCCGCCATCCGCCATACCCGCACCACCTCCGCCAACACCGGCATCGCCCAGACGGGCAAATTCGTCACCGGGCCTCTCACGGTGGATTTCGACCAGCACGTGGTCTTTCTGAACGGCGAGGACGCCCATCTGACGCTGAACGAATACCGCATCGTCTCGCTGCTGGCCCGTCACGCGGGCAAGGTGCTGACCTATGATTTCATCATCAAGGAGCTCTGGGGCCCCAACGCCAAGTGCAGCAACCAGATACTCCGCGTAAACATGGCCAACATCCGCCGCAAGATCGAGAAGAACCCCGCCGAGCCGGAGTACATATTCACCAAGGTGGGCGTGGGCTACCGCATGGTGGAGGGCGACTGAGCCCGCCGCCTCCCCCCAAAAAGCCAAAGCGTCTCCGTATGCACCGCATACGGAGACGCTTTTTCCTTGCAGGCCCGTCCCCTTTCGCCGCGGTCTCACTGTTCATAGGGGCCGATGGTCACGCCGGTATAGTACCAGTGCAGGATCTCCTCCCAGCTCTTCCCCTCTTTGGCGAGCGCGTTGGCTCCGT
>CAYPWQ010000210.1:0-2150 GCA_964414495.1 uncultured Oscillospiraceae bacterium | reverse complement strand
TGCAATGAGGAGACCGGCCGCATGGATCTACACGATCTGGAAGAAAAGCTGCGGACGGGGACGGCTGCCGTCGTGTTTCTGGAGAATCCCGCCTACCTTGGCTTCTGGGAGGAGCAGGCGGCGGAGATCGGCGCCCTTGCCCACCGGTACGGTGCATTTTTCGCCGTGCAGCCGGACACGGCCTCTCTCGGCGTGGCGCAGCCCCCGGTGCAGTACGGGGCGGACATCGTCTGCGGCGACATCCAGCCCCTCGGCATGCACATGCAGTATGGCGGCGGCTGCGCGGGCTTCATCGCCACCCGCGACGACGAGCGCTTCATTCAGGAATACCCCACGTATCTTTACAGTCTCTGCCGCACGGATCGCCCCGGCGAATACGGCTGGGGCCGTGCGCTGAACCATCGCTGCTCCCATGGCTCGCGTGAGAATGCCAAGGAATACTTCGGCACGGAGGCGGGCCTCTGGGCCATCACCGCCGCCGTCTATCTCTCGCTCATGGGGCCGGAGGGCATGCGTGAGCTGGGCGAGAGCATCCTGCAGAAATGCGCCTACGCCGTCAAGACCCTCTCCGGCATCCCCGGCATTCAGGCAAATCGTCTCGGCGGGCAGAATTTCCAGGAGTTCGTCGTCTGCTACGACGGTCTCGGCAAAACGGTGGAGGAGGTCAACCGGGCGCTGCTGGCGCAGAACATCTTCGGCGGGAAGGATCTCAGCCGGGACTTCCCCTTCCTGGGGCAGTCCGCCCTCTTCGCCGTGACGGAAAAGACCAGCTGCGAGCAGATCCGCCGTCTGGCCGCGGCTCTCGCGGACATGGCAAAGGAGGCGCAGTGATATGGGGACCATCCGGACCGACCGTCATTTCCAGCAGGCCCGCTGGGACGAGCCCTTTATTCTCGACATGGGCAATCCCGGCGAGCGCGGCATTTTGCTCGACCCCGTGGAGGAGGAAGCCCGGGCGGACATCGCCTCCCTCCTGCCGGACGGCCTGCGGCGTGAAACGCCGCCGAAGCTGCCGGAGCTGGGTCAGATGCAGGTGCTGCGGCACTTTCTCCGTCTCTCGCAGGAGACCATCGGCACCGATCTCAACATCGATATCGGCCTTGGCACCTGCACTATGAAATACAGTCCCAAGATCAACGAGCAGTTTGTCCGCAGCGAAAAGGTGACAGAGCTCCATCCCTGCCAGAGCGAGGAGACCGTGCAGGGCATGCTGGAGATCCTCTATAAAACCGCGGAATATCTGAAGGAGATCTCCGGCCTGGACGCCGTGTGCCTCCAGCCCTCCGGCGGGTCGCAGGCCATCTATTCCAATGTCTCCGTCATCCGCGCCTATCACGAGTCCCGCGGCGAGGGGCAGCAGCGCAACGAGATCATCACGACGCTGCTCTCCCATCCGGGCAATCCCGGCGCAGCAGCCACGGCGGGCTACAAGGTCATCACCCTCATGCCGGACGAAACGGGCTATCCCAGTCTGGACGCGCTGAAGGCGGCGCTCTCGGAGCACACCGCCGCGCTGATGATCACAAATCCGGAGGATACAGGTCTCTATAACCCCCGCATCCGGGAATTCACCGACGCGGTGCACGCCGTGGGCGGCCTCTGCTGCTATGATCAGGCCAATCTGAACGGTCTCTTCTGCCTGACGCGGGCAAGGGAGGCGGGCTTCGACCTCTGCCACTACAATCTCCACAAGTCCTTCTCCTCGCCACACGGCTCTCAGGGCCCCGGCAGCGGCGCGCAGTGCGTGGTGGAAAAGCTGTGTCCCTTCCTCCCCACGCCGGAGATCGTCTGCGAGGACGGGGTCTACCGCTTCCGGGAAAAGGATGACCGCAGTATCGGCAAGCTCCGCAAGTTCCACGGCGTGCCGCCGGTGGTGGTGCGGGCCTATGCCTACATCCGCAGTCTCGGTGAGGCAGGGCTGAAGCAGGCGGCGGAGCTCTCCATCCTGAACAACAACTATCTTCTGAAGCTGCTGGAGATCCCCGGCCTGTCCCTGCCCTATGCCGAGGGCGTGCCCCGCATGGAGCAGGCACGGCTCAGCTGGCAGGAATTGACGGAGGAAACCGGCGTCACCACCGACGACATCTGCCGCCGCATCCCGGACTATGGCTTCCAGGACTATTTCACCAGCCCCCCTCCCCGCCCCGCGC
>CAYPWQ010000209.1:0-2161 GCA_964414495.1 uncultured Oscillospiraceae bacterium | reverse complement strand
GAGGGTATCGTCCACCAGGGGCTTCTCGGGGATGGGGATCAGGGTGGTGGCGGCGGAGAACATCAGGGTGAACACCAGCGTCCGCAGCAGGAAGGACTTGCCGAGAGAGCGGAACACCACAGCGATGATGGGGATATTGAAAAGGTAGTAGAGGATGCCGGCCAGGTCGATGCCGGGGAAGCTGATGCCCATGCGCTCGTCCAGCACCGTGCGGATCAGCTGGGCATAGCCCACGAGACCGTTGGTATAGAGATGCAGAGGCGTTGTGAACAGGTTGATGCCGAGGGCCATCATGATGATGCCGAGCGTTGCGACGAGCATACGGCCCCGGAAGGTTCGCATGGTGCTGTTGAGCATGGAAAGGCCTCCTTTTCCTGCGGCGCACTGTCTGCCGCGCCGCGCGCCGAAGCGCGATTTACAGGATGGATTCTACTCCTGATCCATTGAAAATCCAATTGGTGAAATCGACAGTTTTTATGATACTTTTCCTGCTGTTTTGACGCAGTTTTCCGGATTCATCGCGGTGAATCCCCCCTTTTGCCGTAAAAAAAGACCGCAGGGCGTTCCCCTGCGGTCCCGTGCTCATTCGATCTCCGGCGCGAAGGTGTATTCCAGACGCTTGCGGCGGCGCTCCGGACCCTTCAGCCCATGGCAGAGCCGCGCCCACAGCAGGCTCAGCACGCCGAAGCCCGTCATGGCCATGACAGCCAGCCGCAGCAGCGGCCACTGCTCCACCGTGAGCCGCAGGACAAGATCCGCCGCCAGCACAACTGCGGCCCCCAGCAGCAGCCAGGGAAAGCGCTGCTTCCCCAGGAGCCTGCGCAGGGGCGTTTTCGGGAAGATCAGCTTCCAGCCCAGGGCGAATACTGCCGCAAGAAGGCCCAGCTGCGCCGCAAAGCCCAGCAGCAGCTGACCCGGCGCGGTGGCAGCCGCGGCGGAAAGCGCACCCATGGCGGCGAAGCCCAGCTCACCCACCGCCCAGAGGGGAAACAGCACCAGCGCCCGCAGAGCCAGCGGCTGCTTCAATATCCAGGCGCGGATGCGATCCATGCCCCGCAGCTCCTCGTCCTCGTCCAGATAGATGGTGTAATCCGGCATGTCCCCCGCTGCCACGGCGATGGTGTGCCCGTCGTCGGACAGCTCCGGCGCAGCCAGCAGCTCGGCCGGATCGTCGCTGGCGGCGTTCACCAGCAGTCCCGCTGCCAGCGCAGCGGAGACCACGCCCTGCTTCACCCGCTTGTCCATATCCGTTCTCTCTTTCCGCCGCATATAGCAGCCTTTTTCTCTAATATAACGTGCTTTTTATAGGCTCAATATTCCCGGATGGGAATGGAGCCGTCGTCCCCCGCCTTCTCGATGGAGAGTACCTCCACCGTGTAGCGGGTGGTGGGATTCACCTGCACCACGGCCTGCTCCCCCACCTTCTTCCCCAGCACGGCCTTGCCGAAGGGGGACTCCTTGCTGACGATACCATGGAGCGGATCGGTGCGTAGGGTCGTCACCAGCTGCAGCTGCATGAGCTTCCCGCTCTCCACCATGCGGATCTGCACCCGGTCGTACAGCCCCACCTCGTCCGCCTTCGACTCATCAGAGATGATCTTCGCGGTCTTGATCATATTCTCCAGATAGCGGATGCGGCTGCCGTTCTTGTTCTTGGCGCGCTTGGCCTCCTTATACTCGAAGTTCTCGCTGAGGTCGCCGAAGGCGCGGGTGCGCTTGACCTCCTCCAGCAGCTCCGGCATGAGCTCGCAGCGGCGGTAGCGCAGCTCCTCCTCCATCTTCTCGATATCCTTTTTCGTCAGCTCGTCGTGCATGGCGGTTCTCCTTTCCCGCGGCGTTTTCGTTCCCCAGCAGTATAGCACGTGCCGCGGCGCAGCGCCAGAGGTTTTTCTCCCAAGAAAGCGGCGCAGGAAGCTCCTGCGCCGCTTTTGCTCAGCCGATTCAGTTTTTCTCCACCAGCGCGTACTTGTTGGCAAAGTCCTGATAGCGGGCGGCGAAGGTGGGATCCTCCTCGCGGACGGCATGCAGGTGCTCGTGCAGGTCGAAGCTGGAATGAGTGGTCATCTCGATGACGCAGCCGGCGATGTTGGAGCAGTGATCCGCCACGCGCTCCAGATTGGTCAGCACATCGGCCCAGACAAAGCCCGCCTCGATGGAGCAG
>CAYPWQ010000208.1:0-2168 GCA_964414495.1 uncultured Oscillospiraceae bacterium | reverse complement strand
CGTGATGCCGGACGACAGCTATGACGCCGGTACGCCGGGAATGGATGAATTCTTCGCCCGGAGCGCGGCGGCCGAGGCCGCGCAGTACGGCGCGGACACCGCCTTTTACGCGGACAATTGCAGCATGCAGGCTCCCCTGCTGCGGGAGGTGCTACGGCTGGGCGCGCTCTATCCCCAGTCCTGCTGCCTGTCCCTGCGGCACGGGCTGACAGAGGCGCTGGAGCTGGACGAGAGCATGGATGACGAGGCGCTGGCCGCAGCCATCACCGAGGCGCTGGCGCAGCGCGGTCTCAGCGGCCGCATCGCCGGATACCGGATGGATCAGGAGGAGTTTGAGCTGCGGCTGCTCAGCGCTGCGGCGGAAAAGCAGCTGGCGGGCGAAACGGTGGATCCCATGCTGCTGGCGGAGCTCATCGACGGTATCGCCGGATACGAATGTGAGCTGGGGTGCTATGACGACGGCGGAACGCTCTATGACAATGTGATCTGCTACGCGGTGATGCCAGTGATCTTCTGACTGCACCTTCTGAAAATGCATCGGCGCAGGGCTGCCCCTTCCGGGCGGCCCTGCGTTTTTATGCGGGCGTGCGGCAGAAATATTGCGATTTATCCTCTTTCGGTGACAAAAGGGTTACGGCATCCGCCTGCCGGCGCGATTTTGTTTCTGTTTTGTGGTGGAAGTGCGGGCGCTGCCATGCTATACTCATTTCAACCTTTCGCGGAAGCGCCGGGACGAAGGCATCCGCGGAACGACAGACGCTGTGCCGCAGGCGCAGCGAGATCGCAGACAGGAGGTCGATACCATGCGATATGAATTGAAGGGCGGGGAATTCCCCGTGGTGATCTGCCATCTGGAGGATGGCGAACAGATGATCACGGAGCGCGGCTCCATGGTCTGGATGAGTCCCAACATGCAGATGGAGACCCGCGGCGGCGGGTTTGGCCGCATGTTCTCCCGGGCCTTTTCCGGCGAGAGCATGTTCCAGAACGTCTATACCGCCCGGGGAGCGGGCATGATCGCCTTTGGCTCCAGCTTTCCCGGCGAGATCCGGCCCATCACCGTGGGCCCTGGCGAGGACATGATCCTGCAGAAGAGTGCCTTTCTCGCGGCGGAGGAGGGCGTGGAGCTCTCCATCCATTTCAGCAAGAAGCTGGGCGCGGGGCTTTTCGGCGGCGAGGGCTTCATCATGCAGCGGCTCAGCGGCCGCGGCACGGCCTTTGCCGAGATCGACGGCGCGCTCATCGAATATGAATTGCAGCGCGGCCAGCAGATCGTGGTGGACACCGGCAACGTGGCGGGCTTTACAGCGGGCGTACAGATGGACATCCAGCAGGTGCCCGGCATGAAAAACAAGCTTCTTGGCGGCGAGGGCCTTTTCAACACCGTGCTCACCGGCCCCGGCCGGGTCTGGCTGCAGACCATGCCCGTCAGCGGCGTGGCCGCCGCCGTCGCGCCCTATATCCCCACGGGCAACAGCTGAGAGGTGGGCAAACATGGAGCTTTACATCCGGCAAAAGGTCTTTTCCTGGGGCGACCGCTTCACCGTGAAGGATGCGGACGGCATCGACTGCTACGTGGTGGAGGGCGAGGTCTTTTCCTTCGGGAAGAAGCTGCACGTCTATGACATGGAGGGCCGGGAGCTGGCCTACATCGAGCAGCAGCTCTTCACCTTCCTCCCCCGCTACCGGGTCTATATCGGCGGCTGCGAAACGGCAGAGATCGTGAAGGAGTTTTCCCTCTTCACGCCCCGCTATCGGGCGGAGGGTCTCGGCTGGGAGATCCAGGGAGAATTCTTCTCCCATGAGTATGAGATCCTCAGCGGCGGCAGGTGCATCGCCTCCATCTCCAAGGAGTGGATGACCTGGGGCGACAGCTATGCCCTGCACATCCTCTCGCCCGACGACGAGCTGACCGCTCTTGCGGTGGTGCTGGCCATCGACGCCGCCACAGAAAATAAGGGCGGCGCCAGCGTCACCTTTTCCAGCAACTGAGCGCAGTGCCCTTTTGGGGAGCGTTCCCCCACCGGACTATGGAGGACCTTGATGAAAAAGAAGCTTTCCCGCATCCGCGCGGCGCTGGCGGTCACGCTGGCGCTGACGCTCTTTCCCCTCCCCGCTGCGGCCAATTCCGCCCAGACCCAGTGGTCAGGCACAGACGCCGCCGGAGC
>CAYPWQ010000207.1:0-2171 GCA_964414495.1 uncultured Oscillospiraceae bacterium | reverse complement strand
GCTGAATTATCTGGAGGTCACCAGCATTGGCTATGCCTTTGACAGCCCGGAGGTGGAGGCCGTCCTGAGCTCCATTGTGATGGCGCGGTAGCCGGTTCCGGCAAACCACAGAAAGCAACTCTACCCTTCATTCCAACCGACTTTAATGTGGGAAAGGAGACCCTTATGAAAAAACTTTTGGCCATGCTTCTGGCCCTGATGATGGTGTTTACCCTGGCCGCCTGCGGTGGCGGCGGCAACGGCGGCGGTGACGCGAGCAAGCCCGTGGAGGAGGTCTACGGCCTGGATCTGGAGTCCACGGAGGAGCAGCCCATGTCCGCCGAGCGCGGTGAGCGGGACGCGATCTATACCGCGGTCAAGGATCACTTCGGTGATGTGACCATGTTCTCCAGCACCGAGTTTGCGAAGATGACCTATAATGACCTGAAGGAGCTGATCGGTGTCGACGCCAGCTACTATTACTACGATGCAGACTCCTCCGCACAGGTCTTCGTCTGGGAGACCAGCGACTACGAGACCGCCAAGATCGCCTTCTGGTTCCGGTTCGACGAGCTGTACGCTCTCGGCTCCAGCAATATGCATTAACACCTGGCGCGGGGCGGCCATAACACCGTCCCGCGCAACCCCACAAACCACGCGAACACACATCGAGTGAGATTTGAGAAGGAGTTCGTAATGAAAAAGTTTTTGTCTTTCCTGCTGGTACTGCTGATGGTGCTGAGCCTGACCGCCTGCGGTGGCGGCGGCGACAATGGCGGCAACAGCGGCGGTGACGGCCAAAACGAAAATGTTTATACCCTGGGCGATTTCCAGATCGAGTACAAGGGTGCGGAGATCGCACCCGACGATGATGGGTTTACCTCCGTCATCATAACGTTGGGCTTCACCAACAACAGCAAATCCGCCGCCCGCTATGGCTTCAGTATGTACCAGAAGGCCGAACAGGCCGGTGAATTCATGCTCGCCGCTGCGTTGAACAGCGTTTCCGACGAGGGCTACATGAAGGAGATCGAGCCCGGTGAGACGGTGGACGTGATCACCGGCTTCGTCCTCAACGCCGTGGACTATCAGGGCAACCTGAACTACACCGACGAGATCAAGATGAACATCGAGGATGCCGACAGCGGCAAGAGCTGTGACATCGTCATCGATCCCACCAGCCTCAGCAGCGGCACGGACCGCACCGACACCGAGGTGGGCGGCGGCGAGCTCGGCAGCATGGAATGGCTGCGCTACTGGACCGGCGAATGGTACGGCTGGTGGTACCTGACGGACGGCACCGGTACATACGCGGAGTACAATGACGGCGCCGGCGAGGGCATCTGGGATGCCTGCGCCCGCATCGAGGCCTATGAGGACATGACGGGCTACATGGAGCTGTGGGACAGCGACGGCAGCTGCGGCGATCTCATCGCCGGCATCGACCTGAGCTTTGCCAATCCCGACGATACGCAGTTCGGCGTCATGGGCTGCCGGGGCGGTCAGTTCCTTGGCGACACGCTGGAGGACGGCGCGTGGTACGTCAACCCCGACGAGCTTGCCTATGAGAACATCTTTGATTTCTGCGGCGAATATGAAGATGAGTACGGCACCTTCTCTTACCGCGTCCTGCTGCGTCCCTGGGGCACCGTGTGGGACGATCTGGGCGAGGAATACTATCCCGAATACTACTATGACTGGTATCTGCCTCTGGTGGAGGCCGGTGAGTCCATGCCCGACGCCATCAACTGACGGCGCGGGGAAAGGAGAGAATCCATGGCATCTCAAGTGACCAATTATCAATGCCCCAGCTGCACCGGCCCGCTGCATTTCGTCGGCGCGTCGGGCAAGCTGGAATGCGACTACTGCGGCTCCACCTATGACGTGGCGGAGATCGAGGCGCTGTACGCCGCAAAGAACGAGCAGGCGGCCGCCGCCCAGCAGACCGCTGAGGCCAACGCCGCCGAGAGCGCGTGGGACACCTCCGGCATGAGCGCCGACTGGGGCGCGGACGGCGAGGGCATGAAGGCCTATTCCTGCCCTTCCTGCGGCGCAGAGCTGATCTGCGACGCCTCCACCGCCGCCACCTCCTGCCCCTACTGCGGCAACCCCACGGTGGTGCCGGGGCAGTTTTCCGGCACACTGAAGCCGGACTACATCATTCCCTTCAAGCTCAGCCGGGAGGACGCCAT
>CAYPWQ010000206.1:0-2195 GCA_964414495.1 uncultured Oscillospiraceae bacterium | reverse complement strand
CACCGTTTCCAGATCCTCCTCCGCCTTGGTGACGGTGAGCACATCCGGATAACGGGAGATGGCCACGGGCGAAACGTCCAGCGGCAGCTGAAGCTCCTCCGCGAGAGCGGCCAGCGCCTCGTAATAGCTGCGGGCCAGGCCGCGGTTCAGCTGCACCACGGCAGTGTCGGCCCCGGTGGAATCCACCGTGATGAACACATCCACCTTACCGCGGGAGACCGCCTTCTGCACACCCGCCTTCACTGCGTCCTCTGCAAAGGTGTACACGCGGGGCAGCTTCACCGTGCAGTCGAGATAGCGGTTGTTGACGCTGCGCACCTCCACCGTGATATCGCGGCCGTGAAGCAGCTGCTTTCCCCGGCCATAGCCGGTCATGCTTTTAACCATGTTTCTTCCTTCTTTCTTTATCCAGAGGGGCGGCGCGCCGCCCCGTGATCGACTGATTCAGCAGAGACAGGGCAGACAGTACACTCCGCCGCCCATGCCCAGCGCGTTGCAGCAGACTGCCGCCGTGCAGAGCTTGGCACAGTAGCCGTCGCCGCAGTCGGCGGTGCTGACCGTGCGGTAGCCCTCGGGACGATAGCCGCTCTCGCTCATCATGGCGAGAGCCCGGGCATACTCGGCGTTGCCGGGTTCCATCTGGCAGGCCGTTTCAAAATAGCGCTTGGCCTGATCCATCCAGCCCCGGCGATAGCACACCGTGCCCTTGAGGAAATTCCACTCGGCGTTGTGATCGCCGATGGCGTTCAGCAGCCCCTCTGCCCGGGCGATGTCCCCCCGGGAGATGGCAAGGCGCACCTGCTGCAGCGCAGAGGAACCCCCCGCGCTGCCGTAGCCCGCGCCGTACCCATAGCCATAGCCGCTGCTGCGGGCACCGCCATAGCCCGCGCCGCCGGACTGCACGCCGCTGCGGCGGCGCTGGATCTCCTCGTAGGCGGAGTTGATCTCCTTCATCTTTTCCTGGGCGAGATCGGCCAGCGGGTTATCGTGATAATTGTCCGGATGATACTTCCGGGCAAGATTGCGATAGGCTTTTTTCACTTCTTCATCCGATGCATTGGGATCCACGTTCAGGATCTGATAAGGATCGTTCATAATCTGTCCTCTGTCTGCTTTCTTTCTGCTTGTCCGCGGCGCTTCCGCGGATGAAAGGTGCCTGCCAGCACGGCATTGCCCACCTGATAGAGTCCCTCATAGAAGGTGCTGCGCAGCAGCGCCGTCCAGCACCCGAAGTCCCAGAGCTCAAAGGCCGCGGCCATCTGCCGCACGGAGAGATCCAGCGTGCCGGAGAAGGCGGCCTTCGACTCGTCTGTGAAGGTGCCGTCGCTGAGCCCGTACCGCAGGGCGACGGGATTGTAGTTCCCGCTCTCCCAGTCCCTGTGGAGATCGTCCGCCGCGTCCACCAGATAGATCCAGCGGCCCATGTGGTAGAGCAGCTCCCGGTACACCCGGCGCTGAACGGGGTCGTCCAGCTCTGCCGCGACGCCTGCCAGCAGCCGCGCAAAGGCGTCCGCCGGCTCGTCCAGCGTGTCGCAGCGGCTGCGCTCCAGCGCGGCCAGCGCCGCAAGCTGCGCTCTCGTCTCGCCGTCGAAGGCGGGGCAATCCTTTTCCGCCCGCCGGTAGGCCCTGCGGAGCGCCAGCGCCGCAAGGCGGTATTTCAGCCGCTTTATCCCCCGGCTGTCGGCCACGCCGTCCTGCACCTGCCACCAAGCCAGGATCACGCTGCAGGCCGCCGCTTTTTTCAGCGCCGCCGTTTTTTCTGCGGCACAGCGTCCCTGGCAGGGGTGCGCCGCGCAGCGGCGGCAGCGGCTCGCGGGCGCATCGCCCGGAGACAGCAGCACCGCAAGGAAGGTCAGGTCATAGTTCAGGATCAGGGAGGCGGCGAAGCCGTATTCCTCCCGCAGGGTGTGACAGAGACCGCAGTACATGCTCTGAAAGCCTGCCTGCTGCTCCTCTGTCAGCCGCTCGCGGGCGGGCAGCACATATCCGAACATCAGAGACTCAGGGAGCGGACGATGGTATAATTCACCGAACCGTGCTTTTTCATCCAGCGGTCATAGCCCACCGCGGGCAGCAGGCCCAGCAGGAACGCACCGCAGGCGATGCAGTACCGCAGCATCTCGCTGCCGACGCCCACGCTGGCGAAATAGCCCACAAGGAAGAGCACCAGGGGCACGCTGTATACAAGAGCGATG
>CAYPWQ010000205.1:0-2196 GCA_964414495.1 uncultured Oscillospiraceae bacterium | reverse complement strand
AGCGCCCGCGTCAGGGCCACGCTGCGGTGATGTCCGCCGGTGCAGCCGATGGCCACCACCAGCACCGTCTTGCCCTCTGCCCGGTACAGGGGCAGAGAGAATTCCAGCAGCTCCTGGAGCTTATGGAGATACTCCTGCGTCTCGGGAAAGCCCATCACATAGTCATAGACCGGCGCGTCCCGCCCCGTGAGCCCACGCAGGCTCTCGACATAAAAGGGGTTCGGCAGGAAGCGCACGTCGAACATGAGATCCGCCTCCAGCGGCACACCGTGCTTATAGCCAAAGGACAGGAAATTCACCGTAAAGTCCCCGCTGTCGGAGGCATTGCCGAAGCGGGAGATCAGCTCGCTGCGGAGCTTGGCGGTGGAAAAGGCGCTGGTGTCGATGATGTAATCCGCGTGCTCCTGCACGGTGCGCAGCATCTCCTGCTCCAGATGCACCGCCTCCTCCAGCGAGCCTGCCTGCTCAGCCAGGGGATGCAGGCGGCGGGTCTCCTTATACCGGCGGATGATGACGCCGGGAGACGCCGTGAGGAACAGCAGGCGGCAGTTCACCGTCTCCTTCAGCTGGCGGACGATCTCAAACAGCAGCTCGAAATTGCCGCCGCTGCGGATGTCATATACCAGCGCCGCCCGGTCATAGCGGGCGTTGCCCGCGGCGCAGAACTCCGCGAATTTCAGGATCATCTCTGCGGGCATATTGTCGATCACATAAAAGCCGATGTCCTCCAGAAACGACACGGCCTTGCTCTTGCCGCTGCCGGACAGTCCGGAAACGATCAGGATCTCCACTTCCGCTCCCTCTCTTTCTTCTCTCTTCTCTCTCAGCCGATGACCGTCAGCGGACGATCTTCACCTCCGGCTCCAGCAGCACGCCGTCGTGCTCCAGCACCGTTTTCTGAATGCGGTCGATGAGCGCCAGCACATCGGCGCAGGTGGCGCCGCCGGCGTTGACCACAAAGCCCGCATGCTTTTCCGACACCTGCGCGCCGCCCACGCAGACGCCCTTGAAGCCGTTCTTTTCAATGAGGGGCCCCGCGAAATAGCCCGTGGGCCGCTTGAAGGTGCTGCCTGCGCTGGGCATATCCAGAGGCTGCGAGCTCTTCCGCTTCTGCATCAGCTCCTCCATGCGGGCGCGGATAGCCTCGCCGTCGCCCGGCGCGAGCGTCAGCTCCGCCGCCAGCACCACAGCCTTCCCGTCGGAAAACACGCTGTGCCGATATCCCAGATCCAGCTCATCCGGCGCGAGGATGCGCTCTGTGCCGTTTTCCGTCAGGGCGGTGACGGAGGTCACCACCTGCGCCATCTCGCCGCCATAGGCCCCTGCATTCATCACCACGGCCCCGCCGAGAGAGCCGGGGATGCCGTGGGCAAATTCCAGACCCGTGAGCCCGTGCTTCTGGGCAAAGACTGCCACGGCAGCCAGACTCGCTCCCGCCTCCGCCCGGATGGTGCGGCCGTCCGGCAGCAGCTCCATGCCGCGGAGATAGCGGGTGGTGCCGATCACCAGGCGATCCACGCCCTCGTCCGCCGCCAGCAGATTGGTGCCGTTGCCCAGCACCAGCGTTTCGCCGCCGCAGTCTGCCGCCAGCTTCACCGCCGCCGCCAGCTCCTTCGCCGTTTTGGGGAAGGCCATGCGGCGGGCGGGGCCGCCGATGCGGAAGGAGGTGTGCCGGCTCATGGCTTCCTCCCGCACATATTCCAGCTCGGGCAGCTCCTTTGCCGCCCGGGCATCAAACCGTGTAAACCAGCTCATGGCTGTTCTCCTTTCCTTCCGCGCCCCTCATGCGCCCAGCATGGCCGCGCCGATGATCCCCGCGTCGTTGCCGAGGATGCAGCGCGTGACCTTCACCGCGGCGAGACCCGCGTTGCGGGCAAAATCCTCCTCCGCGATGCGGCGCTGGAGAGGCTCCAGCAGATCCTCCTGCGCGCTGACGCCGCCGCCGAAGGCGATGACCTCCGGCTGGAAGATGTTCACAAGATTGGCCGCGCCAAGAGCCACATATTCGATATAGTCCCGGCAGACCTGCTGCGCCGCCGCGTCGCCCATGCGGGCGGCATCGAAGGGCGTGTAGCCCTCGGCCTTTTCCGCGTCGCCGCCGGTGAGCTGCCACATGCGGCTCTCCGGATGGGCGCGCATAGCGGCCCGGGTCTGCTGCTTCAACGCCGTTGCGGAGGCATAGCGCTCCCAGCAGCC
>CAYPWQ010000204.1:0-2204 GCA_964414495.1 uncultured Oscillospiraceae bacterium | reverse complement strand
GAAAAACACCTGCAGCAGATAGCCGGACACGGACAGCGCCCCGCCCAGCATCGCTGCCAGCAGCATCCGGGGAATGCGGATGCGGAACAGAATCTGGCTCTCCGTGGAGCTTCCCACGCCGTGACGCAGTCCGTCCCAAAGCATGGCATAGATCTCGCCGGGGCGGATGGAGACGGAGCCGATATTCACATTCAGCACCAGCGCCAGCAGAAGCAGGCCCCACAGCAGCGCCATGACGCCCCAGAACCTGCCCGGATTGCCCAGCCGCAGGGTTTCCGTGTTTTCTTTCATTCCCGATTTTCTCCCTTATTGCAGTCTATAGAGGAAGGGCAGCTGGGTAAGGCCGTCCGCCTCCCCGGAGAAGATTTTCCGGAAGCTCTGGATCATCTGGCCCAGCTGCGTGGTTTCCTGATACATATTTTTCTGAGTGCACCAGACGTTGCCGTTGCGCACCGCCTTGAACTGGGCCAGCAGTGCGCTCTTTTCCAGCAGCTCCTCCATGGAGTGAATCTCACCGCCGATGGTGCTGTTGTAAATGATATAATCCGCGTCTTTGGCGGCGGCAAAGAACTGCTCCATCTCGATATTGACCGTAGAGGTTTTGGTTTCCCTGTCGCCAAGATCGCTGAAGACATACCTGCCCCCCGCCAGCTCCAGCATTTTGGTAACGTAGTCCCCGCTTTTTCGGGCCACTACATAGCCGGAGGAGCTGATGTGGAAAAAGGCCACGGTTTTCTGGGGGTTTTCCCCCTGTAAGGCATCGTTCAGGTAGGCCACCTGCTCGTTGAACAGCGCCTCGGCCCGGTCTTCCTCATTCAGCAGCGCGGCGTAGAGCTTCATCCACTCCGTGCGACCCAAGGGGTGCTCCTCCATGCTGGACTGGTCGGTGAGCACCGCGATGCCCAGTTCCTCCAGCTTCTGCTTGACATCGGAGGCGTGGCCAATCATCATGGATTCCACCGCCAGCGGACAGCTGTGGGACAGGAGCATTTCATAATCCGGCTCGCTGTACTTTCCGGCATAGAGGATTTTCCCGTCCTCCATGGCCTTGCGGGCATTGTCAATATACCAGCTCTCCGCCCGGGAGCCGGACAGGGTAATGGCATCCAGCCGGTTCAGTGCGTCAAACAGGCACATGGCGGAGGTCGCCGCCAGATAGATATTCTCAATGGGCTGGTACAGGGGCACCGCGTCCTGCGGGGCGGATGCCGGCACCTCACAGCCCTCGGGAACAACCAGAAATTTGCTGCCGTCCGCCAGAGAAATCAGCTTGTAGCCGCCGGAATAGTAGTCCACCTGAAACTGGGTGGCAAATTGCAGGGGCATGCTTCTCTCCGGCACCCAGTCGCTCTGGGTCTGCTCGTTGTTCGTCGCGGCACAGCCGGTGAGCAGCAGCGCCAGAACCAGCGCCCATAGGGTCAGTTTTTTCATTTCGCAGCCAGGCTGGCGCTGTCAAAATACAGCGTGTAGTCCACCAGATGGGGCTGGCTCATGGCGACGGTGGAGGCGCTGACCGCCAGAACCGTGTCCAGCGTTACGGGAATTTCGAAGGTGGAATTTCCCTCTGTCTGGATGGGATCATACTGGGTGCCGTCCACAATCATGTACTCATAGTTGGGGCTGCTCCATTCGATGGTGGCAGTGAGTGTCTTTCCGTCGGAGACAAGCTTTGCGGGAGAGGTGACGCTGGCACGACCGGAGCCGCCGGACAGAGCCACCTCACAGGTGTACGTCCCTTCCTGGGGAACCGGGTTCTGCACGCTGACCCGGTGATCATACCACACGCCCTTGGTGCCGATCAGGGCAAGGTCAAATTCTTGCCCCACAGAGGCCACCGGCACGTCAAAGCCGAATACCTCCTCGCTGAGGCCATCGGAATAGGTCACGGTGTCCACCGTGTGCTCCAGCAGCACCGCGCCGGGCTTCTGGGCATCCTCGGCAGTACCCACATAGAGATTCACAATGTTCGTGGAGCGCAGGCTCACGTGCAGGGTCTGCACGCCGCCGCTGACGGTCAGAGTTCCCTTGCCGTCACAGGCCTCGTTGGCCCGGAACATACTGCTGTCCGTCACGAAATCCACGGTATACACGCCGTCCGGAAGCACCCGGACGGTTTCTTCTTCGGGTTCCGTCTCCGCGGCCGTGGTGACGGGCACCGTTGCTTCCGTAACGGGCGGTGTAGTTGCCGCAGCCGTCTGGTGAGG
>CAYPWQ010000203.1:0-2236 GCA_964414495.1 uncultured Oscillospiraceae bacterium | reverse complement strand
AATTTCACCGGAATCAGCAAAATTACGCCTCAGGCGTAGACAACATTACCAAACGGGAGACTATACATTTGTGCAGAATGTCTGGTTCAGCAGGGCGGGCAGAAGGCTGCGCCATGCTTGCCGCAGCGGTGGAAAATATCGATGTACGCCTTCAGCTCGTCGTAGGACGAAACATTCAGCTTGCGGTAGATGCTGCGGTTATGCGCCTTGACGGTGCTGGCGCTGATGAACAGCAGCTCCGGGATATCCTGCGGGGTGCTGCCTCTGGCATAGTAGTCGAAGATCATCCGCTCCGTGCCGGTCAGCGTCTCCACCTGCGCGGCGAAGGACTCTACCAGCTTCCGCAGCTCCGGCGGAAGGTTGTCTTCTGAAAGCTCCGCGCCTGTGTAACGGTTTACAAGGGACAGCAGATCATCCAGCTCCCGGATGCCGGTGGGCTGCAATGCTGCGGCGTCCCCCGCATTCACCGCCGCGATGCTCTCCTCAATAGGGCGTACAAAGCTGCGGGCGAGGATCAGCGCCGCTGCCAGCATCGCCGTGAGAAAGAGGATCGTTCCCAGCGTCCAGCCCATGCGGGCCGTCTGCTCGTAGGAACGGAAGCTGCTCTCCGGTACCAGCACCACGGCGGCCAGCAGGTTCCCGTCTGCCAGCTTTCCGGGTACGATCTCATATTTTCCAAGGTAGGTGTCCCCGCCGCAGGTGAAGGTGTCGTAGTATTTTCCGCCCTTGACCCGCAGCTCGCCGTCAGAGGGCAGACGCGCCCCCGCCGTATCTCCCGCCATGGCACGATCCAGCAGCAGCCTGTCGCCCTCCATGGGCGCAAGCAGCGTGAAAAAGCTGCCGTAGGGGCTGGCGACCGCCCCATGGCTCATGGAGAAATACAGGGCGCTGAGTTCCATGCCGCAGACGCCCCGCACCGTCCCCGCCTCGTCCCGGATGGGGACGCACAAAAGCGTCACATCCTCCCAGGTATCCGTCAGGGAGAGCCGCTCTGTCCAGAGGCAGCCATCGGAAAGGCGGTCGCCCTTCCAGCTCATCACCTGCTCCCAGCCGTCAATGAGGGTGGTATCCAGCTCCATGTTCCAGCGGTTGTGAAGCGATAGCCCCGCTTCCCGCGCGGCGGCCACCGTCCCCCGGAAGTACATCATGTTCTGGCTGGGGTTGACGGAGTACAGACCGGAATAGCGCAGGTACAGTCCCATGCGGGAGTGCTCTGCCTCCGGCAGCGCGGTGTTGGCTGTGGCGTCCAGCGAGAGGTATGCGCCGCTGCAGGGCGTCCCCTCCAGCGTGGTTTTCAGCATGGGCAGCAGCGCGGACTCCAGCTCTTCCATCAGCGCGGGGTTATCGTTCAGCGCCTCGAAGGCGAGGCCCCGCTGGGCGAGGAAGCTGTCCAGCTCCGTGCTGATCTGCTTGGAAAAGGCAATGCCCTTGGCCGTCAGGGTGTCCATCTGGGCGGTGACCTGGGCGGCGGTGTTGCTGCGCTGATTTTCTAATGTTGTATGAAACTGTCTGGAGGTGCGGGAGGTGACGCCCGTAACGCTGAACAGCAGCAGCGCCGCCGACAGCACTGCCAGCGCCATGCAAACCCAGTAGAGCGTCAGCCTGCGGCGAAGGCTGTAGCCCGCCCCGGCGTCCAGCTTCAGTCGGCCCATGGCCCGGGGACTGAACAGCACGGGGGCCTGCGTCCCATCCTGTGTGGATTTTTTACTTCTCATAGCTCTCCTTGAAGGATTCCAGCGTCGTTTGCGTCAGCGTATCCAGCGCGTCCGCGCCCTGCTCCTGCAGCTGCGTCTGTCCGGCGGTGAGCTTCAGCCGCGCCAGCTTTTCAAAGCGGGTCTCCAGGTCCAGATAATCCTCCCGCTGGGGCGGGACATAGAAGCGGTAGTCCTGCCGGGTCTGCAAAAACGCCTCGTAGAGGGAAGCGTACATGGGATTTTCCAGCGTGTCCACGGCCTGCGGCAGGTACTCGTCAAACCCCTGCTTTGTCACCGGCATATAGCCCATGGCGGTGGTCAGCGCCACGTTGCGCTGCGGGTCACCCAGCCACTTGAGGAAGGTCATGCAGGCTTTCTCCCGCTCCGACGTGGATTTCACCGCGCACATCCCCACGCCCCGCTGCACCACGAGCTTCTCCCCGCCCTCAAAGATGGGACAGGGCAGGGCGATGATCTCCACCTGCTCGCTGGTGTTGTCGGGATAGGTCACCACATCGGAGTAGTAGAGGACGCTGGCGGAC
>CAYPWQ010000202.1:0-2244 GCA_964414495.1 uncultured Oscillospiraceae bacterium | reverse complement strand
GTCGGGAGCCGGTCGTCCCCCGGCTCCTCCGCCGCGCCGCCGCAGGCGGCAAGAGTCAGCGTCAGCGCTGCGGCCAGCAGCGCCGCCGTCCATTTCTTACGCATGGCGGCCCTCCCGGCAGCTGCCGCAGAGGCCGTACAGCAGGGTGCGGCGGGGGTTGATGGCAAAGTGATGGCTGGCGGCAAGATGCTCGTACAGCGGGCTCAGCTGCATGCAGTCCACATGGGTGATGCGGCCGCAGCCCTCGCATTTCAGCAGAAAGCAGTCGTGATCCGCCTGGTCGCAGCACTGCCAGCAGGCGCCCTCCTCCGTGACGATGCGCTGTAACGTGCCTGCCCTTTCCAGCTTTTCCAGCTGACGGTATACGGTGGTGAGTCCCACCCGCTCGCCCTGGGCGCGCAGCGCCTCCTGCAGATCGGCGGCGGTGAAGCAGCTGCTCTGCTGCGCCACAAAGGCCAGCACCGCCTGCTGCTGATGGGTGTGATAAGTCCTCGGTTCCGGCATGATGCCCTCCAAAAATGAAAATGAAATTCATTTTCATTTTACGGAAGATTCTTAATTTGTCAAGGGCCTGCTTGCAAAAAGGGGGGAAATATAGTACCATACCACATACGATAAGACTTTGAAGGGAGGCGCTGGGATGAAGGCTGCGCTGGTGATCATGGCGGCGGGCATGGGCTCGCGCTACGGCGGCGACAAGCAGGTGGACGGCGTGGGGCCAAACGGCGAAATGCTGATGGAATATGCCATTTACGATGCGGTGCAGGCGGGCTTCACCAAGGTGGTGCTCATCATCAAGCCGGAGATCGAGGCGCTGGTGCGCGGCATGGCAGACGGTCTGCTGAAGCGTCTGCGCACGGTGGAGGGTCAGCCGGTGGAGGCGGTGTACGTCTATCAGACGGCAGAGAGCCTGCCGCGGTGGTATGCCCTGCCGCCGGAGCGCACCCGGCCTCTCGGCACCTGCCATGCGCTTCTCGCGGCGAAAGACGCGGTGAGTGAGCCCTTCATCGTCATCAACGCCGATGATTACTATGGCCGCGATGCGTTCCGCACGGCCTATGCTGCGCTGCGGGCTCTGCCCGCAGAGGGCCGCGCCGCCATGGTGGGCTATCGGCTGGAAAACACCATCAGCGAGAACGGCAGCGTTACCCGGGGCGTCTGCCGCACGGAGGGGACGACCCTGAAAGCGGTGGTGGAGACCTATCAGGTCCGCCGCTGCGCCGATGGGACCATCCGCAGCCTCGCCGCGGGAGAGGACAGCCCCGCCATCCCGGGCGGGACGGTGGTCTCCATGAATTTCTGGTGCTTCACGCCCTGGATCTTCGAACGGCTCGAGACGTATTTTTGTGATTTTCTCCGCTCCCTTGCGCCGGGGGACTGCAAGAGCGAGTGCGTTCTGCCGGTGATGGTGGACAGTCTCCTGCAAAGCGGCGCGCTGGAGGTGGAGGTGCTCTGCTCCGCCGACCGCTGGTTCGGCGTGACCTATCGGGAGGATCGGGAGCAGGTGCGGCAGGCCCTGCGGGCACTGCACGACGCGGGCACCTATCCATCGCAGCTGGGCTGAGGATTTTTCTCCTCTCCTGCGCATACTAAGGCGCGGGAGGTGACAGTATGCCGCAAAAACGCAAAGCAGAGGGGACGGGCTTTCCCTACTGCGCGGCCCCCTCGGCAGAGCCCTTCGAGGGTCAGCCGGAGAGCTGCTTCGATCTGGTGAACCAGTACGGCACCTATGAGATCCAGCCCACGGCGGATACGGACAATCTTTTCCCCCTCATCGCCCACGGCCTGCCCCAAAGTAAGGCGGACATGGCCGTGACCAGGGACGATGTGGAGCGGATGAGACGCGCCGCGCCAAAGGAAAAGCAGACCTGACGCCGCAGCCGGGGAACGCGCTGCGGCGTTCCCCCGTTTCGGACGGACAGACAGAGAAGAGAAGGAACTGACATGGAAGAAAAAGAAACGCGCATCGCCAATTATCACACCCACACTGCCCGCTGCGGCCACGCATCGGGGGCGGATGAGGACTATGTCCGCGCCGCCATCGCCGCGGGATGGAGGACGCTGGGCTTTTCCGACCACGCGCCCTGGCCCTACGAGAGCGGCTTCCGCAGCCCCACCGTGCGCATGACGACGGAGGAGCTGCCGGACTACCTCGCCTCTCTCCGCGCCCTGCGGGAGAAGTACCGCGGCGAGATCCGCATTTACATCGGCTTTGAGTGCGAGTATTTCCCGGCCTACATGGAC
>CAYPWQ010000201.1:0-2258 GCA_964414495.1 uncultured Oscillospiraceae bacterium | reverse complement strand
GCAGACAGGCCGCAAAAAGGAGGAACCTTTATGTACGAAGAACAGAACAACGGTTATCGTCCGGATGACACGGACAGTACCTATCACTATATTTACCGCCGCGCCGACGAGCCGCAGCGGACGCCGGAGATGAAGCCCGTGAAGCAGCGCCGGAGAAGCGACCTCCCCTGGGGCAGGCTCATCGCGCTGGTGCTGGTGTGTACGCTCCTTGGCGGCGCGGCAGGCGCAGCGCTCGTCTATGCCTTCGGCGGCGGCCGCAATGACACCGCCCAGATCGCCGTCAGCGACCGTCTCGTGAAGGAGGTGGAGCTGATGAAGGTGGACGGCAAGAGCGAGATGAGCATGGAGCAGGTCTATGCCGCCAACGTGAACGCCGTGGTGTCCATCAATGTCTCCAGCGTCAGCACCAACATCTTCGGCTATGCCACCGAGTCCGCCTCTGCGGGCAGCGGCTTCATCGTGACGGAGGACGGCTATATCGTGACGAATTACCATGTGGTCAGCGGCGCGAAGAGCGTGAAGGTCACGCTCTACAGCGGTGAGACCTATGACGCGGAGGTCATCGGCGGCGAGGAGGATTATGATATCGCCGTGCTGAAGATCAACGCCGAGGGCCTGCAGGCCGTGACCCTGGGTGACAGCGACAGGCTGAACGTGGGCGCGGAGGTGGCCGCCATCGGCAATCCTCTGGGCGAGCTGACCTTCTCCATGACGCAGGGCGTGGTCTCCTGCGTGAACCGCGCCATCAACGTGGACGGAACCCCCTTCAACATGATCCAGATCGACGCCTCCATCAACCCCGGCAATTCCGGCGGCCCCCTCGTGAACCGCTATGGCGAGGTCATCGGCATCGTCTCGGCCAAGTATACGCAGTATGCCTCCACCACGGTGGAGGGTCTGGGCTTCGCCATCCCCATCAATGATGTGATCGCCATGGTGCAGGACATCATGGAGAACGGCTATGTGACCAACAAGGCCTATATGGGTCTGACCCCCTACACCGTGTCCTCCGAGCAGGCGGAGATGTACAGCGGTCTGCTGACCGAGGGCGTGTATGTGAAGTCCGTGGAAGAGGGCGGCGCTGCGGAAAAGGCGGGCATCCAGGCGGGCGACATCATCGTGAAGCTGGATGAGACGGAGATCAGCTCCGTCGCCGACCTCACCGCTGCCAAGAAGGCCTATCGCGCGGGCGACACCGCCGTCGTCACGGTCTATCGCGGCGGCGAGGAGGTGGCGCTCACCATCACCTTCGACGTGCAGCCCGAGGAGGATATCACCGAGGACAACAGCCAGCAGAGCGGCCAGAGCGGCAGTCAGAACGGCGGCAGCTATGGCTACGGCAATAACGGCGGCTACACGAATCCCTGGGATATCTTCAATTATTTCAACAGCTATTACGGCGGCTGAGTTAACGCCGGTGTGAATAGCGCTTGTCTCTCTCTCCTTTTGCGGGAAGGGCCGCGTCCGACCATGGGACGCGGCCCTTCCTGCATGTGTGGGAAGCGCGGAACAGCCCCGTCTCCGGCGGGAGACGGGGCTGCTTTTGGCGTTTACGAGAGCGGCGCTTCCCGACTGCGGAGGACGGAGCGGAGATAGTTGGCCGTGGCGCAGCGGCTGCCCCGAAGAAAGGTCCAGAGCAGGGGAAGATCCTCTGCCGAGTCCACGTCCCGGCAGCGGCGGGCCACGGCCACGCTCCTGCCCGCCCGCATGGCGGCGGCGATGGCGTTGCGGCAGACGGCGGAGGTGCCATAGGACTGCTGCCGGAAGAGCTCCGGGCAGGGGGCCTTCAGCCCCACGAGATAATAGCCCCCGTCCTCCGCGGGGCCAAGGGTCACGTCTGCCTCCTCCAGCGCGTGAAAGGCGCTTTCCAGATGATCCGCCGTCATGAGCGGCACGTCGCCGCCAAAGAGGACGCAGGCATCATAGCCCATGGCCAGCACGGTATCCAGCGCGTGCGCCATTCGGCTGCCCAGTTCCTCTCCCTGCTGGGGGAAATAGCCCGCCGCGCCGGGAAAGACCGTGCGGAGGCGTTCCGCGCCGGGGCCGGGGGCATAGGCGATGTACAGCGCGGCATCCACCGCGGCGGCCACGCGGGAGAGATCCTTGAGAAAGGCCCTTTGCAGCATGGCGCTCTGCCGCGCGGTCAGGGCGGGGGCCAGACGATCCCCCTCCGCCGCGGCGGTGGGGATGCGGGTAAAGCAGATCAACGCGCGCTTCATGGCGTCTCCTCCTCCGGGAAATAGATGGCGCGGGCGGCA
>CAYPWQ010000200.1:0-2260 GCA_964414495.1 uncultured Oscillospiraceae bacterium | reverse complement strand
GGGCACCTGCGGTCTGGTGGGGCAGATCGGCGTGTACACCGGCTGGGTCAGCGACATGGCCAGCGGCACCAAGGCCGCCATCACGGGCTTTGACTGGCTGGGTCTGATCCTGATCTCCTTCGTGCTGCCCGCGGTGCTCTCGCTGGGTATCTGCGAACTCATGCGGAAGAAGGGCTGGATCAAAGAGGGCGATCTGAAGCTGTAAAGGCGACAAAAAGCGGCTCCCGACCTGGATCGGGAGCCGCTTTTTTGATGGATACCGTTTATTCTGCCAGCAGCTTTTCCGCCGCCGCAAGGCGCAGGCACAGGCACAGCACCGCGATGGCATCGCGCAGCTCCTCCACCGGGGGATAGGAGGGAGCGATACGGATGTTGCTGTCCTGCGGATCCTTCCCATAGGGGAAGGTGGCGCCCGCACCGGTCATGACCACGCCCGCGTCCTTGGCCAGAGCCAGAGCGCGCTTCGCCGTACCGGGCATGGCGTCGAGACTCACGAAGTAGCCGCCCACGGGGCGCTTCCACTGCGCGATGCCGAGAGGAGCCAGCTCCCGATCCAGCGCGTCCAGCACGACATGGAACTTGGGACGCAGGATCTCTGCATGGCGCTGCATCAGAGCCAGGGTATGCTCCTTATCCTGCAGATAGCGCACGTGGCGCAGCTGGTTCAGCTTGTCATAGCCGATGATCTGCGCGCCCATGAGCTTCGTCATATGGGCCATGTTCGCCTCGCTGGTGGCCATGACGGAAATGCCCGCGCCGGGATAGGTCACCTTGGAGGTGGAGGCGAATTCAAAGACCATGTCGGGGTTCCCCGCCTCGCGGCAGAGGGTCAGGATCTCCGGGAAGGGGCGGAACTCGCCCTCGAACTCATGGATGCAGTAGGCATTGTCCCACATGAGCAGGAAATCGGGGGCAGCAGGCTTCATGGCGGCGATGCGGCGCACCGTCTCCTCGCTGTACACCACGCCCTCGGGATTGGAATACTTGGGCACGTTCCACATACCCTTCACCGTGGGATCCTGGATGAGCTTTTCCACCGCATCCATGTCGGGGCCGTTCTCCGTCATGGGGACGGTCAGCATCTCCACACCGAAGCTCTCCGTCACCTTGAAGTGGCGGTCATAGCCGGGGACGGGGCAGATCCAGCGCACCTTATCGAGCTTGCACCAGGGCTGCTCACTGTGGAGCAGACCGTGGGTAAAGGCCTTGCACACCGTGTCGTACATCAGCTGCAGACTGGAGCTGCCGCCGACGAAGCACTGGCTCTCCTTAACGCCCAGGAGCTCTGCAAAGAGCTTCTTCGCCGCGGGGATGCCGCTGAGCTCGCCATAGTTGCGGCACTCGATGCCGTCGCTCTCGCAGTCCTCCGGCGCATGGAGGATCGTCAGCATGTCGCTCACAAGATCCAGCTGCTCCTTGCCGGGCTTGCCGCGGGCCATGTTCAGCTTCAGTCCGCGCTCCTTCCAGCCCGCGTATTCCGTTTGCAGCTGGGAAAGCTCGCTCTGCAGCTGCTCCTTCGTCATTTCCGAATACTTCATTTGCCACCCATCCTTTTCTTCGTATTTTTGATATTCCTATCTTACCATGTTTTTTCCGCCGCGCAAGAGCCGCCGCGCAGTTTTTCCGCCGCGCCGCCGGTCATTTTTGCGGCTCCTCACGCCTCAGACCGTCTGGCCGTCCAGCGTCACCGACACCTCGCCGCTGCGGAGGGCCTCCTCCGCGCCGTCGTCATAGCGCACCAGCAGCGCGCCGCTGTCGTCCACAGAAAGAGCCAGTGCCTCCCGCTCCGCGCCGTCGCGGAAAAAGCGCACCCGCATCCCCGGCACGAAGGAGCGCCGGCGGTACTCCCGCAAGAAGTCCATCGCCTCCGGCGCGTTCCAGATGTTCAGCAGCCGCGCCGTGATCTCCGCGGCCAGCGCCGCCCGATCCACCGGCCGGGGCAGCGTCCCTGCCTTGCGGCGCAGCTCCTCCGGGAACTGCTCTGTCGCGATGTTCACGCCGATCCCCGCAAGGACGAAGGTGCCCGCCGCACCGTCGGTCACGGCCTCGCACAGGATGCCGCAGACCTTCCGCCCCGCCATGTACACGTCGTTGACCCACTTGATGGCGGTGGGTGCGCCGGTCAGCATCTCGATGGCCTCCGCCGTGGCAGCGGCCGCCGCAATGGTCAGCATCGCCGGGTCGCGCAGCTCCTCTGCCCGCCCCAGCAGCAGGGTCATGTACAGTCCCGTCTCCACCGGGGAGAAGAAGCTGCGACCCA
>CAYPWQ010000199.1:0-2275 GCA_964414495.1 uncultured Oscillospiraceae bacterium | reverse complement strand
TGCCGGCATGGTCGGGCTCGTTGGTGTTGCGGATGTTCAGGGGGATGCCCTTTTCCCGCACGGGGAAGACCGTTCCCTCATGCAGCACCTGCGCGCCGATGTAGCTCAGCTCCCGCAGTTCACTGTAGGTCACGCGGGCGATGGGCTCGGGCCTGTCCACGATGCGGGGATCCGCCATGAGGATGCCGGAGACATCCGTCCAGTTCTCGTATACGTCCGCGCCCAGCGCCGCCGCCGCGAGAGCGCCGGTGATGTCGCTGCCGCCGCGGGTCAGGGTGCGGATGCGGCCGTCGGGCATGGCCCCGTAAAAGCCGGGGATCACCACCCGCCGCCCCTCCGCCGCGTGGCGGAGCGCCTCGTAGCTGGCCTCCTGATCCACCGCGCCGTCGAAGCGGAAGCGCAGCCACAGCTCCGCGTCCAGAAAATCAAAGCCCAGATAGTCCGCCATCAGGCGGGCGGCGAAGTATTCGCCCCGGGACACCAGCTCGTCCTGGCTGATGCCCGCCTGCATCTTGTCCCAGAGCCGGTCGAAATCCGCGGAGAGATCGGTGCTCAGGCCGCAGTCCCGGCGGATCCCGTCGTACCGGTCGCGGATGAGCTGATAGATGTGGGCGCAGGAGACACCGTATTTCAGATGGGCATGGCAGAGATAGAGCAGGTCTGTGACCTTGTGATCGTCCTTGAAGCGCTTGCCCGGAGCGCTGACCACCACCACGCGGCGGCTCTCGTCGCTGCGGACGATGTTGCGCACCTTTTCAAACTGGGCGGCATCCGCCATGGAGGAGCCGCCGAATTTCAATACCTTCAGCATATCATATTCCTTTCTTTCACTGCAGCGCCGCGAGGAACGCGCCGCTGTCCGTTTCCTTCAGCTTTTTCAGCAGGGCGTGGGCCTCTGCTGCCGGAAGGGGAGCAGTGATGCAGCCGGGGCCCATGGAGCGTTCCACGGCGACCGGCAGATCCTCCTTTGTGCGGAAGTAATAGCGCCGCAGAGCGCTGCCCGCCGCCCGGGCGGGGGTGAAGCGATCCGTGTAGAAATGGCGGCAGCCGTCCAGAATGTCCAGACAGTCGCAGAGGACGTTGCTGCCCGTGGGCCAGCCGCCCGCGCCTGCGCCGGAAAAGCCCTGGGTGCCGATGTGCTCCGCCGTGAGCTGGATGCGGTTGCCGGTGTCCAGCACGGCGGCCTCCGCTGCATTCTTTTCAAAGAGCGTGGGCTCCACCGAGGCGGTGATGCATCCGTCGTCCCCCAGCTCAGCCGAGGCGATGAGGCGGCAGACCAGCCCCTCCGCCGTGAAAGCGGCGATGTCCTCCGCGGTGACGGCGGAGATGCCGGAAGTGGCCACGTCCCCCTCCGGCAGGGACACGCCGAAGGCGATGTTGGCGGAGAGCACCAGCTTGCGCCGCGCGTCGAACCCCTCCACGTCGGCGGCGGGATCCGCCTCGGCATAGCCGAGACGCTTGGCCTCGGCCAGAATGGAATCGTAGCTGCACCCTTCGCGGGTCATGGCGTCCAGCATGAAATTGGTGGTGCCGTTCATGATGCCCGCCACCCGGCGGATGCGGTCGAAGCGGGCCACCCGCTCCACGTTCTTCAGCCAGGGGATGCCGCCGCCCGCCGCCGCCGTGCAGCGCAGGGCAACGCCCTGTTCCGCCGCGAGAGCGGTGAGCTCATCGTAATACTCGCACATGAGCCATTTGTTGGCCGTGACCACATGCTTGCCCGCCCGCAGCGCCGCCGTTACATATTCATAGGCCGGGTGCAGCCCGCCCATGACTTCGATGACGATGTCCACGTCCTGCTGCAGAATGCGGTCGAAATCGTCGGAGACGAAGCAGGTCAGCTCCGGCCGGGGCCGCCGCGACAGCACCGCCGTCACCGTGAGATCCGTCCGTTCCTTTGTAAGGTCGTAAAACCCCTTGCCCACCATGCCGAAGCCCAGCAGCGCGATCTTCATATGCGATCCTCTCTTTCCGTGCGCCCCTCCGCTTGTCTTTGGGAGAAAAACACTTGACTTTTTGTTGGAAACAATATATCATACCCCTTGTCAAAACGCAAGAAAAAGTTTAAAATATTTCGACGAAATCGCTAAGTGCTCACAGGAGGATTTTTGATATGATTTACCAAAGCACCCGCTCCAACGACTGCGTGGCCAGCTCTGCGGAGGCTATTTTGCAGGGCCTTGCGCCGGACGGCGGCCTGTATTCCCCGCCGTCGCTGTCCCTGGCCGGCTTTGACTGGCGGACGACGCTTACCAAGGATACCTTCGGCATGGCG
>CAYPWQ010000198.1:0-2300 GCA_964414495.1 uncultured Oscillospiraceae bacterium | reverse complement strand
GCCAGCTTTTCACTGCTCTCGCTGCAGACCAGCAGCGTGGCGCTGCGCTGGCGCTCCTCGCCGTCCGCGCCATAGCCAAGGGCGCTCAGCGCCTCGGTATAGCGGCTCAGCTGATAGGGGCGCTCCTGATCCGCGGGATAGAGCCGGGACGCGGGGGAGATGGGGAAGACGGCGGCCCGGGCATAGCCGGAGAGATAGCCGCTGACCAGTGTGGCGCGATCCACGCCGTAGCTCACCGCCTGCCGCAGCGCCGCGCTCTCGAAGAGCCCGCTGCAGCGGAAGCCCAGATACAGCAGCTCTGTGGTGTCGGCGGCGGTGACCGTGACGCCGGAGGCGGCGCTGAGCGAGCCGCCGCTGAGCAGATCCGAGGAGATCAGCTGCACCTCGCCGGAGGAAAACCGGTAGGCTGCCGTATCCTCATCCTTCACGGCGGAGAGCTCCATGCGCACCAGCGGCTGGGTCTGACCGCGCCACCAGGCGGGATTGGCCTTCAGATAGTCCTGCGTGCCCTCCGTGATATAGAGATAGGGGCCGGTGCCCACGGGCACGGTGCGGCTCTCGGTGCCGCGGCGCACGATGGGGATATCCAGCAGGGTGGGGAAGGCGGCGTCCGCCCGGGTCAGGGCGATGCGCACCGTGTCCGTTCCCTGATAGCGCATGGAGGAGACGTTGGCAAAGCGGGCGCCGTAGCGCGCGCTCTCCTGCGCCCGGACATAGGTCGCCACCACGTCCCGGGCGGTGAGAGCCGAGCCGTCGCTGAAGCTCACGCCCTCGCGGATATGAAAGGTGTAGACAAAGCGATCCGCATCGTAGGTATAGGAATCGCAGAGGCAGTATTCCGCCTCAAAATCGGGGGTCAGGGTGAACAGCCCCTCGTACAGCAGCGCCGCCACGTTCTGCTGCAAGCCGTCGCTGCAGGTGAGGGGATCCAGGCTCTGCCCCGCGTAGATGGGCAGGGTGAAGGAGCGGATGGGCTGGGCAGTCTCCTCTGCCTGATCCAGCTCGCCGGCCATGAGAAAATCGTCCTCCGCCGGCTCGGGAGCCTCCGCGCAGCCGCTCAGCAGCAGCGTCATCGCCAGCAGCAGGGGAAGGAGCCGCTTCATGCTCTCCCTCCTCCCGGCAGGGCGATCACCGCGCCCTGCACGCCGCGATTGCCGCCGGTGCGCCGATGGGACCAGTAGAGCTCGGGATGGCAGGCGGTGCAGAGAGGCAGCAGCTCCAGCTGCTCCTCCCGGATGCCCAGCTGCTTCAGACGGAAGACGTTGATGCCGCGCAGATCCACGTGCCACTTCACGCCCCGGCGCTGCATGAACGGCTCTGCCGCCGCGCCCATGGCGGCGCGCATGGCCTCCGGCACGTCGTCGTCCGTTTCAAAGCAGTCCTGACAGATGGAAGCACCCATGGCAAGGCGGATGTTTTCCGGCCTTGCACCGAAGCACCGGCCCATTTCCTGCACGGTCTTCGGCAGGATGCCCAGGGCCACGCCCCGCCACCCGGAGTGTACCGCGCCGATGCAGCGGGTCACGGGATCGTGCAGCAGGGTGATGCCGCAGTCCGCGGAATAGACGAACAGGGGCAGCTCCGGCACGTCGGTGATGAGGGCATCCACGTCCTCATAGCGCTGGGGGCGGAAGAGCTGCCCTGCGTCCTCCTCCGTGACCACGCGGATGTGGTCGTGGTGGAGCTGATGGGTGGGCACACCGCGCTCCGCGTCGATGCCAACGGCGGCGCAGAGACGGCGATAATTCTCGGTCACGTTATCCCGCCGGTCGTCGCAGCTGAAGCGCAGGTTCAGACTGGCATAGGGCCCCTCGCTGACGCCGCCGAGCCGCGTGGTGAAGGCGTGGGGGACAGTCAGCAGGGAAGAGGTGTGATAGACAAGACCGCCTTGGTCATGCCGGGTAAAAGACATAGGCTTTCCTTTCCGGAAGGGGAGAAGCGGCGCGCCGCTTCTCCCCTCTTCGATCCATATTGGGTTTGACGGATGCAGCACCTTACCGGCCGCAGCAGGCCTTGTACTTCTTGCCGCTGCCGCAGGGACAGGGATCGTTGCGGCCGATCTTGTTCACGCGGCGGGGCTGCTTTTTCACCGTGCCATCGCTGAAGCCCTCGCCCGTGGCCACGGCCACGCGCTCACGCTTGATCTCCTGATTCTCCTTCTTGCGGACGGAGAACAGGCGGCGCACGGTGTCGCTTCGGACGCTCTGCACCATGTCCTCGAACATGGCGAAGGACTCGCGCTTGTAGGCGTCCACAGGATTCTCGTTGCCATAGGCCCGCAGACGGATGCCCTGCTTCAG
>CAYPWQ010000197.1:0-2314 GCA_964414495.1 uncultured Oscillospiraceae bacterium | reverse complement strand
CGTCATCGCCGACCATGCCGGCATAGGCCGTCACGCCGCCCCAGATCAGGCCCTCCGCCGCGGCCAGCGCCCAGCCCACCGGGCCTGTGGGGGCGCTTCGCAGCAGCATCGCCGTCAGCGACAGGCCCTCTGCCCAGAGCAGAACGGCCCACTCCGCCTTTTTCACCGCAAGCACCCGCTTCGTCACCTCTGTCAGAATATTCGTCAGACCCACCAGCGCCGTCAGCAGCGCCGGAAGGCTCAGCTCCGTCATGAATCCCATGCATCCTCCCTCATTGCGTGTCGTCTCCCTGCGCCGCAGCACCCCGTGCGCAGTCATATACGATGCCGCCCCGGGTATTCTCCGCCTTGGCCTTGTTGTAGTAAAAGGCTGCCGACGCGCCGTACGCGCCCCAGCAGGCCGTCATCATGGTCGTGACCCAGGGCAGCGTCCCCAGATAGCCCGCCCGGATCGCCGACGCAGCCAGCCAGAAGCCCATGCCCGTGGAAAACAGCACCAGTATGCTCTCCAGGATCAGCAGGAGCTTGGAAAAGCACCACTTCCCTTTTATCCCGTCACCCCCAGCCGTGCCAGCAGAAAAGTCACCGCCGCGGTCACTGCCACCGTGATCCCCTTTTCCACTGCCTTCTCCCAGTATTTTGCAGGCTTGCTCTCCAGCGCGTCCAGCTTGCCGCCCATCCGGTCGATGTTCTCCTGCAAATGCTTCTGCTCCGATGCCAGCACCTCCACCGCCGTAGCCAGACGCTGCAGGACCTCCTGCCTGCGTTCCAGCGCGTCGATGCGGCGGGTGTTGGCGCGGCAGCGCTGCTCCACCTCCGTGAAGCGCTGCACATCCACATCCATCTCAGTTCACCGCCAGAGAAAAGCTCTCCCAGCTGTGACTCTCTTCCTCCACACCTGCCCAGGTATACTCCTTTTCCTCGCAGATGGCCCAGGTCATGAAGCGGAAGAAATAGTCGATCAGCAGATGGCAGGGGATGATCTCCTCGATCACGCGCTTTTGCTGTGCAAAGCCCTCCGGCACGCCTGCCGTGCCGGGAAAGCTGACCCGCACCGTCCCCTTCTCCTCCGTCTCCGCCACGGTGCAGCTGACGCCGCAGCCGCAGAGCGTCTCGTTGATGGCGTCCACCGTGAAGCTGCCCTCGCCGATGAGCAGCAGCGCGGCGATGGCACGGCGAAGAGCGGCGTTGTCCGCCGCGCAGGGCGGATAGAGGAAGAGCGACGCCCATCGCGCCAGCGCTTCCTCCGCCGTTGCCAGCTGCCCCTCCTGCTCTGCCGCCGCAAGAACCTCCGCCGCGCCGTCCAGCGCGCCGCCGATGGCCTCCGTCTCACTGTGGCTGAAGCTGCCTTCCGTCAGGCGGTATACGCCCAGCGGCCGCAGCAGCTCTCTCATATATGCGCCGTATCCCATGCTCCACCTCAGTCTTCCGTCAGCGTCACTGTGCCCAGCACCGGCAGAGTCGTGGCCTCCGCCGCAAGATCGGCCTCAGGTGCCGTCAGCGTGTAATTTTCCACGCCCTCCGTGTGGTACAGCACATCGCCCAGCGCCGCACGCCGGATGCCGCGTCCCAGCAGATCCGCCGCGAAGAAGTCCTCCAGCGCCTTCTTCGCCGCCGCCTTCACCGCCGCCGCGTCATAGCCCTCCGCCACTGTCAGTTCCGCCGTCACGTCCACCGTTTTCACCGTGGGAGCCAGCACCCGCAGATCCACCGCGATCTCCCGCTTGGCGTTCAGATCCGCGTAGACCTCCTGCAGCAGCGCCTGCGACGGCACGCCGCTCTCCGCCGAAAGATACACGTCCACCGTGCCCACACCTCTTGCGCGGCCCACGGCCCTGGCCGAGCGCACGCCGTCGTGATTCTCCGCCTGCAATTCATAATATGCGGCGTTGGCGCCGTTGGGAAGCCGGCGAAAGCTCTCCAGTACCCGCTCGCGGAAGCTCTCATCCGATTCCTCGTCCGCGCCGCCGGAAAAGGCGCTTTCGTTGCAGCAGGACGCCACGCCCTCCGGCGGCACGCTCATGCGGTCGATGTCGCCTGCCGCCGCGTTGCCGCTCCCGCCGCTTTCCATGGCCTCCGCCGCCACAGTGCAGCTCAGCCCCCCCGCCGGGATCGCCCCCGCCTCCACCGTGATGAAGCGGATGCCTCCTGCCGTCAGGCACACGGTACCCTCCGGCACCTGCACCGCCTCGGCAGCCTTCGCGGGGATGGAAAAGCGGATGCTGCCCGCAGCCTTGGCGCTGCCGCGGCGCGTCAGATTCCGCATAGCGCCGTGACCGTCCAGGGCCGCGCCCTGCGCCGTGGTGGGAAAGCA
>CAYPWQ010000196.1:0-2330 GCA_964414495.1 uncultured Oscillospiraceae bacterium | reverse complement strand
CGGGCGGACCTGCCGCCGCCGCGCCGCTGCTGACGGTGCGGGAATGCGTGGCGCTGCAGGGCGCGGTGGTCATGCACAGCAGCCCCTATGATCCGTCGGATGCGCTGCTGGAGCAGGAGATCCTGCGGCTCTGGGACGCGGT
Source organism: uncultured Oscillospiraceae bacterium (assembly GCA_964414495.1). Classification (GTDB taxonomy): domain Bacteria; phylum Bacillota; class Clostridia; order Oscillospirales; family Oscillospiraceae; genus RGIG5472. The sequence goes on along the minus strand of CAYPWQ010000196.1, from coordinate 2,188 downwards.
GAAGGACGATCCCCGACACTGGAACCATTTCTGCTCCCTCTCCGGCTTCTCGCGCACGCAGCACGGGGGACGGATGGAGAAATGCGTGGCCTCCCAGCACGAGCAGGAATCCTACGATGCCGTTGCCAGGCGTCTGCGGCGCTGCGGCATTTTGCAGGAGGAGCGGCTGGAGACCGTGAAGGGCCGGCCCTACCAGACCTTTTCGCTGAATGTGCCGAAGTCCGCGTGGACGCTGTACCGCAAGGGCGGGAACCTGTTGGAGCTCTACTGCGCGCTGGCCGTCTGCCGCGCCGGACGCTTCCGCGACTGTCAGGTCAGCGTCTCTCTGGACTGGGACAGCCGCATCCGCCGCCACGCGCCGGACGTGCGCAACGAGGTGGACGTGATGATGGTGTACGGGCACATCCCCGTGCTCATCAGCTGCAAGAACACGAAGCTGGAAAACGAATACCTCTACGAGATCATGATCATGGCCAGGCACTATGGCGGCCGCCACGCGCGGCCCGTCATCGTCTCCAGCGTGGAGAATCTGCCGAACATCCGCCTCCGGGCGGAGGAAATGGGCATCCTGCTCATCGAAAATGTGCAGACGCTCACGCTGGAGGCATTCACCGAACGCTTCCGCGACGCCTTCCCCGCCCGATAACAGCAGACGACCCCGGCAGGATGTGATCCTGCCGGGGTCGTTTTTTCGTCTGTCAGGGCCGCTTGCGGGCATTGCGGAAGGCGGAGGGATGCCGGGAGAACACGCAGACATAGCTCAGCACCAGCGCCGGCGGCACCAGCAGCATGGAGGCGAAGAGCGCCCGATAGCTGAAGAAGCTGCTGAGGATGCCGCCGATGAGACCGCCCAGCGCCGCGAACACGTCCCATCCGCAGGAATAGGTGGACGCAGCCGAACCGCTGCGCTCCGGCGGCACGATGCGCACCGACATGATCTGAAAGCCCGTCACCGTGAAGCCATAGCCCACGCCCAGCAGCACCGCCGCCGAAAACACCGCCGCGGCCGAGCCGCCGAACACCAGTCCCAGCAGAGAGAGGACGAAGAGGACGGCGCTGCTGTACACCAGAGGCGCCTCGCCCCAGCGGTCGCTGATGCGGCCCACAAAAATGCGGGAGGCAAAGGTGCCGCAGGCCTGGAAGGTGAAGAACAGGCCGGGGCTGGCAATATCGCCCCGCTGCAGGAGATACAGCGTCAGATAGGGCGAGATCACACCGCTGAGAAGGGCCACAAAGCCCTCCATCACCGCGGCGGGCAGGGCGTCCCGCTCGAAGAGAAGATCGCTCAGGCGCTCGTCGCGGAAGCGGGTCTGCCGCTGCGGAGGGATCTCCTGATAGTGGACGCCGCGCAGCAGCAGCGCCGCCAGCAGCATGGCGGCCGAAGTCACGCCGAACGTCCCCGGCGCGCCCGTCTGCTCCCAGAGCCAGAGGCCCACCGCCGGAGCCACCGCCGTAGAGATGGCGTTGCTGAAGCCGAAATAGCCCACGCCCCGGCTGAATTCCTCCCGGCAGAGGGCATCGTAGGCGCAGGTGATGACGCCGGTACTGGTGGTGGAGAAGATGACGCCATGAAGAAAGCGCACGGCGATGATGAGCAGCACCTGCGAGGCCAGCACATAGCCCCAGGGCACCGCGATCAGTGCCACCGCGCCCAGCGCCACCAGCGTCCTGCGGCTGCGGTGATCCAGATACCAGCCCGCCATGGGGCGTACCACCAGCGACGCCCCGGCAAACAGATAGGACGCCACGCCGATATGCAGATCCACCGCACCCCGCGCCACCAGAAACAGGGAGAACATGCCCGTGAGCAGGTTGGAGGAGCTCATGAGCAGGAAATTCGCCGCCAGCAGGCGGCAATAGTCCGGCGTCCAGAGCCGACTGCCGCTTCGTTCCATGATGCTCTCCCCCCTGTTCCATCCGCGCGGCCGCGCGCCGTTTTCTTTCTGTCATACATTATATTCCTCTCTCTCACAAACGCAAGAGGCTCGTCCGCCGCCGGAGCGTTTTTTCTGCGTCGAAAAGCGCAGGCCCGGATGCGCTGCATCCGGGCCTGCGGAGGAAATGCGTTTTCGGTTTTCGGCGGCGGTCAGGCCAGCTCCGGCCCCTTTGCCACCGAGAGCTTCAGCAGCACCGGCGTCAGCAGCGCGCAGCAGACCACACACAGCACCACCGCCGGCAGCACCACGGG